>JAJPHW010000165.1 GCA_021325035.1 Terriglobia bacterium | reverse complement strand
TGAGAACCGCTCCGCTGGCCCGCGGCCCGCGCGAGATCAGAACTTGTTCATAAATGACCGGGGCGGCGGCTACAACATGAGGTTGATGCGAGAGGCGATCCATCAGCAGCTGCCAATTTTTAATGCCGTCTGATTGGATTCGCAGCAGATTGATATGCGAAGTTGAGCCTAGGAGACGATCTTGTAAATCTTGCCGAAAACCGTTATTGATGGCCAGAGCAACAACAAGCGATGCTACGCCCGCAGCGACTCCGAGAATAGAAATGCCGGTAATTACTCCTATGAAAGCTTGTCTGCGTTTAGCTCTCAAGTAGCGCGAGGCAATGAAGAATTCGAAGCGCATGAATGGCACCGATTATAGCGAGTTTGCTCTACCGGAAATTCTGGGCAAGACCGCTGGTACCCTCATCCGATACTCCCGGTAGGATTGCCCGAATCGTCGTTCAAGCTCTTTGTCTTCAAGACGAATCATGATGGCGCCAGTCGCAATGGCGAATGATGTCAGCGCATAACAGACCGCCAAACCCGTGCCCAAACTCCAAGCCAGCATTTCAAAAAGATGAGCCAGGTAAATAGGATGCCGGACATATCCGTGCAAGCCAGAAATTACAAGGATTTGAGACTTGGTATTTTGGCGCACTTCAGGCATTCCCGAAAGCTGATTCAGGCTAAAGTGAGCTCCCGAACGACGATAGATCCAAATTCCAATGGCAAATAAGGCGATCGCGGGCAAAATAGCCCAAGGCGATCGGTAAAAATGAACGCTTCGCCAAGGCGTGGTTGCCAGTCCCAAAAGAATCCACATGCCGATCCAGGCCGGCAAGAGAATACGAAAAGGCGAGGAAGCCCGCGCTCGCCAAAATTCCACGTGAGGATGGACCATCAGCCAATACGAAGGGACTGTCGCGTAAATGCAACAAAAAATCCAACCGATGTCACAAAAGATATTGGACACGCGGCAATTTTACGCGATGGATAGCTTCTTTCGAGAGCGCGCAACAAAATTGTGTCAGAGTAGAGGGGATGGCAAGTTCTCCAGCAACAGCCACCGGTCGTGTAGGGTATGCTGCATTTCAATATCCCGATTTTTCGCTTTATCAGTGCGCGCGCTTTTGTATTGTTGCCGCGCAGGAAATGCAATCCGTTGCCGTCGGCTGGCAAGTTTATGAGATTACAAAAAAGCCGCTCGATTTAGGCTTAGTTGGCTTGGCCCAGTTCCTTCCAGGAATCTTGCTGTTTCTAGCTGCTGGTCATGTGGCAGATCGCTTCTCGCGACGCAAAGTCCTGATGGTTTGTTACGCAGGATTTTTTCTGTGCTCGTCATTGCTGCTCTTCATGACATTGCGCAATATCCAATCGGTTATGCCGATTTATGCAGTTGTTCTCTTGCTGGGAGTTGTGCGGTCTTTTAATGGACCCGCCGCCCGCGCGATTTTGCCGCAAATCGTTCCAATTGAACATTTTCCCAATGCTGTGACCTGGAACGCAACCACATTTCAGGCCGCGACAATTTCGGGTCCAGCACTTGGAGGTTTACTGTATGCGGTTACCCAGGGACCGCGCGCGGTTTATGCGGCGGCAATGGCGGCATCCTTGGCTGCGGTTGTCGTTATGTGGCACATAAAAGCGCGAGGCCAGAGCCGGTCTAGACCCGGGAGAGATAGCGTATTGGCGGGCTTCCGCTATGTCTGGGAGAGAAAGTTGATCCTCGCGCTGATTTCGCTCGATATGTTCGCCGTATTGCTCGGCGGGGCCGTAGCGCTCCTGCCAGTTTACGCGCGTGAAATTTTACATATTGGGCCCTGGGGTCTCGGTCTTTTGCGCAGCGCGCCTGCCGTGGGAGCAGCTGCGATGGCGATATTTCTTGCTCACAACCCCGTACGCAGAAATGTCGGCGCAACCATGCTTTGGTGCGTGGCCGGGTTCGGTGTCTTTACCATCGTTTTTGGTCTCTCCCGCAGTGTGCCGCTTTCGCTCCTGGCATTATTGCTGACCGGTGCGTTCGATATGGTCAGCGTCGTTATACGTGCGACTCTTGTGCAATTAGCAACACCCGATGAAATGCGCGGCCGCGTCACTGCCGTGGACATGATTTTTATTGGTACTTCAAACGAGTTGGGCCAGTTCGAGTCCGGCCTCACCGCACATTGGTTTGGAACGGTGCCGGCGGTCGTTCTTGGTGGAATCGGCACCCTTGCCGTAATCGGTCTTTGGACGTGGATTTTCCCTGATCTTCGCCATGCCGACAAAATGGCTGGCGAAACTGCCTGACGCCGAACATCCCTCGGGCATCAGGCTGCGTCTATACTCTTAGAAAGAATGGGGAGGATGCATGTTTGGCGGGTTTACGGTGAGTGAGTCTCTTCCACACATCCACTTTTCGGCATGGTTCCGGAAAGTTGCGACTTTTTGTTTTGCCTTGATTGTTTTCCTCTGTTTTGCCTGCAACTTACCTCTAAGCGCGCAAGACCCACAGCAGCCGGACACGAACTCTGACCAGCAAAATCCCCAAACTCCTCCCGAAGCCGGTGGGCCGCAAAGCGATGTTGGTCCTTACGCGATTCCAAAAAAGAAGGAAGCTCCGCCACCACCCCCCCCTTCAGAGCATCCCAAGAAAATTGAAGGCATGCCTGACTACACCTTGCACGTAAGTGTGCCTTTGGTGGAAGTGCCTGTTTCAGTCGTCACGAAAGATGGCCAGTTTATTTCCACTTTGACCAAAGACAATTTCCGCATTAGTGAAGACGGCACTCCCCAGACCATCTCCAACTTCGGGGTGTCCCAAGCTCCCATTACGGCGGTATTGCTGACTGAATTCGCCGCGCACAACTGGGGATTCACGATCGACGCGGTGCGCGCCTCTTTCGCCTTCGCCACCCAGTTAAAGAAGGAAGATTGGGTTGCAGTGGAATATTACGATCTTCGTCCGCATATTCTGGTGGATTTTACGCAAGACAAGCAGTCAGTGATGGGCGCGATCAACATGATGCAGATCCCCGGTTTCTCGGAAACCGATTTGTACGATGCCTTGTTTGACACAATGGATCGCCTGGATCGCATCGAAGGACGCAAATACATCATTCTGATTTCAAGCGGATTCGATAGCTTCAGTCGTATCAATCTCGACCAGCTTATGAAGAAGATCAAGTCCACAAAAGATGTGACGATTTACCCGATTAGTATTGGCTGGATTGCGCGTGCTTTGGCGGATGCACGCGGCGGTGGAGCGCCCAGCCGTGGCCTTGGAATCCCGGTTACTTCGCTGGATTATTTGCAGGCTGACAATCAAATGCAGAACTTTGCAAAGATGACCGGCGGCAGATTTTATCAACCGCGATTTCAAGCGGAATATCCCGAAGTATTTCACGACATTCTCGGCGACATTCGCAATCAGTACACGATCTCCTATCATCCGACCAATCAGAAGCTCGATGGAACTTATCGCAAATTAAAAGTCGAAGTCGTTGCGCCCGACGGCGGTCCGCTCAAAGTGAAAGATCAAAAAGGGAAAGACGTGAAGTTCCAGATCATTGCCCGCGAAGGCTACACTGCGAAGCACACTGTCGAGTAGGAACACGCAGCGGCATGCGTCCTTGCATTCGCCAAAGAATCTTAGCGGGCAAAGTGCTCAAGAAGATAAAACAATCCCACGCCCAAAAACACCACGAACGCCATTTTTACACCTGGTTCGTGGTTTACTTCGGGAATTAAGTCCGAAGCGGCGACATAGATCGTGACACCCGCTGATAGCGGCAAGCCAAATCCAACCTGATGGCGCATCATCGCCATGATTAGTACGCCAGCCAAAGTGGCGACACCCAGCAACACCGATGCTCCCCACGCGGTTTTCCGGCTCTGGCCGCGGGCCAGCATAATGGAGGCGATGGTGAAGCCTTCTGGAATTTTGTGCAGGAAGATCGCCACGAAAATCAGCCAGCCCAGCCAGTTGGACACAATAAATCCCGCGGCAATGGCGATGCCGTCAAAAAAAGTATGAATCACCAAACCGAGCAAGACGGAGTATCCGTGTTTGGAATGTCCAGCGTGCGTCTCTTCGCCGAAATGAAAATGCGGCGTGACCGCATGCTCGAAGAAATGAATAAGCAGGTAACCGAGAAGGATCAGCGCAGGCGCGCTTTCGCCTTTCAACGCCATGCTGGCGGGAACAATTTCAATGAATGCAGTTGCCAGCATGAATCCCGCGCCGAGCGCGATGAAGTATTTGAGATAGTCGCGTTCCCAGTTGCGCTGGACAATGATCGCCCCGCCAAACACGTTGGCAGAGGCCGCCAGCAGCCCAAGAGCGAGACTTAAATAAATGGGATGCATGAGTGACTATCCGCTGTGGCGGATATGAAGCACATCGCCATCCTGCACAACGTATTCCTTGCCTTCCAGACGCAGTATGCCCTTGGCTCGTGCGTTTGCTTCCGAACCGGCCTCCAGAAGCTGGTCCCAGCGAATGGTTTCCGCGCGAATGAAGTGCTTTTCCAGATCGGAGTGAATCGCTCCGGCAGCTTGGGCCGCTTTTGTATTCACCGGAATCGTCCAGGCTCGACATTCATCTTCACCGATGGTGAAGAAAGAAATCAGTCCAAGCAGCGCGTATGTGGTTCGAATCAGGCGGGATAAACCGCTTTCCGTCAGCCCGTAGCTCGAAAGAAATTCCGCGGCATCGGAATCGGACATTTCTGCCAACTCTGCCTCGACTTTTCCGCAAATTGCGGTCGCGCCGGCATTCGGTCGAGATGCAACTTCCGTGAGCTTATATTTTGCGACGGCTGCTTCCAATTCTTTGCCGAGCGTAGGGCTCTCGCTGACGTTCAGAACATAGAGAATCGGTTTCTCACTCAGAAACATAAAGCCGCGCAGGCGCTTTTTGTCTTCCGGCGTCATTTCCATCTCACGCAGTGGTTTTTCAGTCTCGACGTGTACCTTGGCTCGCTTAAGCAGATCGAATTCTTTCTCCAGCTCGGGCGATCGCATCTTCTTCAAATCTTTCTCTACGCGCTCCAGCCGTTTTTCAATTTGGCCGAGATCGCTGACCATGAGGTCAAACTCAACATTTTTGATGTCGCGCAGTGGATCAATTGCGCCCACGTGCGGAATGGAATCGTCTTCAAAGGCACGGACAACATGGGCCAACGCATCGACTTGCCGCAAGTGCCCGATATAGCCGCTTTCTTTCAAGGCGTCCTGACCGATCGCGCCAAGATCAACATACTCGACAGCGGCATGTGTAAGTTTTTTAGGGTTGTATTGCGCAGCAAGGCGGTCAAGGCGATCGTCGGGTACTTTAGCCACGCCGATATGCGCCTCGCGCGGGTTGGAGTACGCCTGCTCGGATAAATTCGCCTTGGTCAGCATGCGGAACAGCGATGTCTTGCCCACCTGAGGCAGGCCAATAATGCCAGTTTTCATAGGATTGTCCAGAATAAACGATGATGCGGAGAACACCAAAATCTTGGTTCAGGCGCTTAGGTCAAAAAGCAAATGCAACGACGTAAATAAGCCCTAGTCCCAACAGCAAGACTACCCCTTCAACTCGCGTGGAAGTCTGATGCAAAGAGTCGAAGCTCATGCGCGTGGGATCATCCGCAGGCGCCAACTCAATATTTTCAGGAAGCGCGGCGCGCAAGGCATCCATGCGTGGAATGATGCCGAATTGCGAAATTAGCGTCAGCGCAATCATCAGGAGAATAAGAATATTGCGTGCAGATGCGGGGTGAAGTGCGCCGCTGCTCATCCGTGAGTAAATCAGTGAGCTCAGAAAGAAAACTGCGCCAGAGATAATTCCGATCCAATGTAGCGATTTCAGAGAACTACCAACGACAGACCCCGCAAGATGCTTCGACGGCAAAATCGAGAAAGCTGTGGGGGCCAGGACGAAAGCAAAGAAGAAAAGCCCGCCAATCCAAACAATGAGGGCGAGCAGCATGAGATAACGCAGGAACGGCATGAGACAGATTATAGTCGCGGCTCAGAATGGCCCGGCAATTTACACCGGGACCGGCAAGCTCTCCACGATCTCACGAATGGCTTGTTCCGCCTGCTCCGATTTTTTCAGCGTGGAGGAAGAATTGCCGTTCACGACGACACGATGGGCGAATATGGGCACAGCCAGCGGCTTGAAGTCATCGGGTACGCAGAAGTTGCGGCCATTGAGAAATGCGCTGGCTTGGGCAGCGCGATAAAGCATCTGTGAGCCGCGTGGAGATACACCTAACGAAAACTGCACCGAATCTCGCGTCTGTGCCACGATCGCCAGCGCATATTTCACCAGCGAATCATCCACCCTTATCTGTGTGACCGCTTGCTGCATTTCAAGAATATCGGCACCAGACACCACAGGCTTTAAAGACCCCAGCTTCGCCGCTCCCGCTTCCGAGCGCAAAATCTCTCGTTCCGCAGCGGCATCGGGATAGCCCATACGCACACGCAGCATAAACCTATCCAGTTGCGATTCCGGCAAGGGATAAGTTCCGTGATGTTCAACCGGATTTTGCGTCGCAATCACCAGAAACGGCTGCGGCAAGGGATGAGTATGGCCGTCCACCGTGACCTGGCCTTCATTCATGGCTTCGAGCAAAGCCGACTGAGTTTTCGGGGTGGTGCGGTTAATTTCGTCGGCGAGAAGAATATTTGTAAATATTGGGCCGTGCTTAAACTCGAACTTCTGTTCCGCTGCCGAAAAAATCGAAATGCCGAGAACGTCCGATGGCAACATGTCGCTGGTGAACTGTACGCGCTGGAAGCTGCAATCGAGAGACCGTGCCAGCGCATGGCCCAGTGTTGTCTTTCCCACACCCGGAACGCCCTCGATTAATAGGTGCCCGCGCGCCAGAATCGAAATGAGGGCGAGTCGGACTACATCGTCTTTGCCGCGAATGACCTTGCGCAGCGCGGATTCCAGTTGCGTAGCTTTATGCGTTGCCGCAGCTCCAATTTCAGCCGACATTCCGCGATTTTACTATGCAGGCTTGCGGCATTGGCGTGTCGTTCAGTTACGAACGTCATGAGTTGAATGGGCTCGCGGTGGCTAAGAGCAACTAGCAGGCAATCACTTGTTCAGCTTGGACGTCCAGTTTAGCATCACAGACATAGGCTCGGATGTGGTCGGTGCCTGGGTATTTACCAGAAATCGCTGACCGTCATGACTGACGCAATACGATGACTGTTCGGAGTTTGCCACCATCTCGCGCGGATTGGCCTCGAAGAGCTTAACTGGCGCGCCGCTGTCAAACTTTGTCCCAGACGTGACGGGGACAGCCATGATCTTATAGTCAGGAGAGAGATAGTAGAGCTCTCTTCCATCCCCGCGCCAGCGTGGTTGAGTTCCGCCGCCGTCAGAGATTTGCCACTTGCCCGTAGCGTCCGGAAAAGATGTGACGTAAATCTCCCACTTGCCGGTTTCATTCGAGGCGTAAGCGACCCACCGGCCATCGGGTGAGAACTGCGCTGTCTTCAAAGAAGCCGTCGCTTTCAAGAACTGGCTGGATTTGAAGTCGGGATAAGTGGCGAACCACAAGTCTTGACCGCGCGCATACAAGATATATTTACCGTCGCGTGACCAATCGTAGGCGTACTTGTCCGGGCCATCTTCGACGACGGCCTTTTCTTCTTGCGTACCGTCGGCATCTTTCATGAAGAGGTCGAATTTGAGGTGCCGGTCGGAGGAGAAAATAAGTTTCGTGGAATCGGGGCTCCAGATAGGAGTCGAATCAATGCCGGGATCGAATGTTCTGCGATTGGCGGCATCGTGGTCGAGAGCGTAGGTCCATATATCGGTATTTTGTGTAGCGATATCCGTGCGGTCGGCGGCGATGTACTTCTCGCTGGGCGCCAGTTGAATATTGCCGTAAATGTCGAGCTTGCCAACATAGCTAATTCGCTTGCCAGTGCGATCAAACCAGAGAGGTTGCGAGAGCGAGAGATCGTTGCTCAGCTTTTGCGTTAGCAGAACTCCTGTGCCAGAAACTGCAAAGCTAGCCTTTCCAATTCGCGGGGCGAACTGAATGTCCGTCGAAAGCGCAGTTTGCTGGCCTTTGAGGGAATAAGTCTTCAGGTCGAAGGGCTGCGCGAACAGAGTCTGGTCTTGGTAGAACAACAAATACCCAGCGGCGTAGGCTGCGTTGGCGTTGCCCCGCGTCACGAAGTGAGTTTCTTTGGAACTCAGAGATCCGACATAGACGCCGTAAGTTTCCTTATGTCCTGAAAAATTAAATGCCAGGAAAAGAAAGTGATTGCCATCAGGCAGGAATACCGGCCAGCGATAGCTGTCCTGACCAGAGGCACGGTCCGGGTAACTGATTTGAACTGGAGTTCCGCCACCGGAAGAAATCTTATATAAACCAGTCCCCAAACTTCCTGTCGGAGTGAAAATGATCACCCCGTCTTTGTTCCAGGTGCCGCCTCGGCCGTTTGGTGCGTCGCAGAGAGTTTGCACTGGGCCACCGGCAATATCGAGCTTCTTCAATTTTCCATCCGCGAAGAAGCCAATGGATTGGCCATCGGCCGACCAAAAGGGAAAACTTGCGCCCTCCGTGTTGGGCATCACTTTTGCGTCTGACGCGCCCAGCTCGTAAAGCCAGATCAAGTCTTTGTGCGCGGACTCCAGAAAGCCGACGACGGCCACGGTATGCCCGTTGGGCGAGATTGCCATGTCTCTCGCTGCGAAGCGCAGCGGGGCGGAAAAGTACATGGCTTGCTTCGGATTGTTCGTGGCACGCCACCACATAGCGCCAAAAATTGCCGCCAGTATTAGAGCTACGGCGATCAACCATTCCGAGATATGTAACTTCTTGCGCGCAGCAATCACCGGAACCGCGCTCATCTGCGATGAGCTCTCGGCAATCCACTTCAATTCGCCGGCGAGATCGCGGGCCGTTTGCCAGCGGTCTTCCGGATCTTTCGCCAGGCAGCGGTGAACAGCATGGTCTAAAGACAGTGGGCTTAGTGGATTGATCTGGCCGATCGGTTCAGGATCTTTTTCGAGGATTGCCGATGCGACGCTGAGATTGCTCTTGCCCTCAAAGGCGCGCTTGCCAGTGACAATTTCGTAGAGCACGGCCCCAAGAGAAAAAATGTCGGAGCGCGCGTCGAGTTCTTTTCCTTCGACTTGCTCAGGCGACATGTATTGGAAGGTCCCGACGATCGTGCCTTCCTGCGTCACCGGCAACGTTGGAGCTGTCTGGGTTAGCGTCGCGCCAGTTGCTGGAGAAACCACTGGGCGCGCGAGGCCAAAGTCCAGCAGCTTAGCTCCAGACTTGGTCAGCATGATATTGCCGGGCTTAATGTCGCGATGAATAATGCCGCGCTTGTGCGCCTGATCGAGAGCGTCGGCGATCTCGCGCCCAATTCGCAGGGATTGGTCCAGTGGAATCGGACCTTTCCGCAGTCGCTCGGCCAAAGATTGGCCCTCAATCAACTCCATCACCAGATAGCTGGTGCCATCCTGCGAACCGATATCGTATAGCGTGCAAATATTCGGGTGGTTCAGCGCGGAGACGGCACGGGCTTCGCGTTCGAATCGCGCTTTGAGGGCCGCATCAGAGGCGAGATGATCCGGAAGGATTTTAATGGCAACATCGCGGCCCAGGCGTGCGTCGTGTGCACGATACACCTCGCCCATCCCTCCAGCGCCGAGCGGCGACTGTATTTCGTACGGTCCGAGCTTTGTGCCAGTGGGTAGTGGCATGCGCACGAATTATAGCTTGGGTCGGCGAAGATACGGTCTCCTGCTAGCATAAGTACAGCATGGTGAAAGAAAACTCGGTCATCCTCGGTATTGAAACTTCCTGCGACGAAACCGCAGCTGCCGTCGTGCGTGCAGGCGAAACCATGCTCTCAAATGCCGTTTATTCGCAGATTGCGGCGCACCAGCCCTATGGTGGCGTGGTTCCCGAGGTTGCTTCCCGTGAGCACTTACACGCGATCGTTCCCGTTGTGCGGCAAGCACTCTCCGACGCCAAACAAACCTATGATTCCATCGACGCCATCGCCGTAACTCAGGGACCTGGGCTGGCAGGCGCGTTACTGGTTGGAATCAGTTATGCCAAGGCACTGGCCTTTGCGCTGGATAAGCCGCTCATTGCGGTGAATCACCTCGAAGGTCACATTCACGCCGTGCTACTTGAGGAGAGGCAAAAAGGGAACCATGATCTGGAGTTTCCAGTGCTTGCGCTTGTCGTCTCTGGCGGCCACACTCATCTCTACTTGGCAACGCAATCGGGCCAAAGCTGGTCGTATGAGAATATCGGACGTACCCGCGATGACGCCGCCGGAGAAGCTTTCGACAAAGTAGCGAAGTTGCTCGCGCTCGGCTACCCTGGGGGCCCTATGGTGGATAAGCTCTCGGCGCACGGTGACCCTAAGGCCTTCAAATTTGCAGGTTCCCAACTTAAGCATCCTGATCGCAACGAAAAATCGCGAAGCGATAACGGACGCCCGCGCTTTGATTTTTCCTATAGCGGCATGAAGACAGCGATTCTTCGTCACGTGGACACACACAATCTAAAGCCGTCAATCGAAGCCCGGCGCGAGGCCTTATTGGGAGTAGCCAAGCCAAAGCTCGAGGATTATCTGGCCCGGTGTGATCGTCCCACGCTTGACCTCATCGCCTCTTTTCAGCGCTCTTTGGTCGAAGACCTCGTCGGCAAGACTCTAGCCGCTGCTGAAGCTTACGACGTTAGAACTCTTTTTGTGACCGGAGGCGTCGCCGCCAACAACGAACTCCGTCAGCGCTTCGAACAGGACGGTTCCCGTGCCGGGTTGAAAGTGATGTTCCCCTCGCGTCCACTTTCTACCGACAATGCCGCCATGATCGCGGCTGCAGCCTATCCAAAATTTCTCGTCAAAGATTTTGCTGGAATGGATTTTTCTGCCGAGGCGGGATTAGTCCTGCGCTAGCTATTCTTCGAGATCGCGGAGCTTGGTTTCTTCGATGTTCATGTCTTTGAATTCGCTGGAGTCAAAGATTTCGCCGCATTCTTTGCACTCAACAAATTCCGACTCTTCGTCACGGGAAACGATTTGGACACGCGGGTGTTTGCATGGGGTAGCGGGCATCTTTTTGTCAGTGGATTTCGGCGCCGGGCTGGAGGTCATAAATCCGGTAATTGCCGGCTAATAAGGGGGCCCTGAAATTGCCGGAAATTGGCCGTAGTTTATCCTGCCTAGCGGCGATGTCAAGCCCCACGCGTAACTTTTAACATTACCCTGACAATTCTCTCAAACCCAAAATACGACCAAAATCATCGCCATCATCTAAGCCATTTAATCCTAAGGATTTACCGTTCCGTGGAGACTTTAGTCTCTTGGCTGGGATGGGTTGCAATTCGGCGAGCGGATGCTTAGAATCTTTATATCCGACTAAAACAGTCGTAAATGCCATGCTGAAGCTAACCAAGAAAGCTGACTACGGATTGATGGCCATGAAGCATTTGGCCGAGCATCCGGGATCCTCGAGTGCCAAAGATGTGGCGGATGCCTACGGCATTCCCCAGGAGGCGCTGGCTAAGATCCTTCAAAGGTTAGTGAAGGCTGGTTTGCTCCATTCGCAGTACGGAAGCAACGGCGGCTATACGTTGGCCCGCGATGCCTCTAAGATTAGCGCTTTTGAAGTAATTCGCGCGATTGATGGCCCGCTTTTTATTACGTCATGCGTGACCGTGCGTGGCGAGTGCGATCAAAGTGATCGTTGCAATATTCGAGAACCACTGCGAAAGGTAAATCAGAGCATCGAGACGGTGTTGCGCCGCATCACTATCTCAGAAATGAAGGAAGTTGCGGAACCGGTGGAAGAACCCGCTCCAGTCAAAGCTGAAGCGTTGGTGACGATTACATAAGCTTGGCAAATTTTAGGAGAGCAAACATGAGCACGGTTGTAGAAAACATTCCCCAGGTTACTTCGGCAAAAGGAGTCAAGTTGCCGATTTATATGGATTATCACGCCACCACGCCGCTCGACCCGCGGGTGCTGGAAGCCATGCTTCCCTATTTCACCGAGAAATTTGGCAATCCCGCCAGCCGCAACCATCCCTTTGGTTGGGCAGCGGAAGAAGGCGTTGAAAATGCGCGTGCGCAGATCGCCAAACTGATAGGCGCGACGGCCAAAGAAATCATCTTCACTTCCGGCGCGACCGAGAGCAACAACCTCGCCATCAAGGGTGTGGCCGAAATGTACCGCGAGAAAGGCAATCACATCATCACCGCGGTTACTGAGCACAAGGCCGTTCTCGATACCTGCAAGCGCCTAGAAAAGTACGGCTACCGCGTGACTTATCTGCCAGTTGCAAAAGATGGCCTGATTGATCTCGAAGACCTGAAGCGCGCGATTGACGACAAAACGATTCTGGTCACAATCATGGCCGCAAACAACGAAATCGGCGTGCTGCAGCCCATCGAAGAAATCGGCAAGATTTGCCGCGAGCGCGTTGTGTTGTTCCACACTGATGCAGTACAGGCTGTCGGCAAGGTTCCCATTGATGTGAACAAGCAGAACATTGACCTCATGTCGATCACCGCGCACAAGCTCTACGGTCCCAAAGGCGTGGGCGCGTTGTATGTTCGCCGCAAGAATCCGCGCGTGCAGGTTTCAGCATTGATTGACGGTGGCGGCCACGAGCGCGGCATGCGTTCGGGCACGCTGAATGTTCCGAGCATCGTGGGCCTGGGCAAGGCTTGCGCGATTGCGTCGGAAGAAATGGCTGCGGAATCGAAGCGGCTAGCGGCGCTGCGCGATCGCCTCAAACAGAGCATCATGAGCCGTCTGGATGAAACGTACGTCAACGGTTCTGAGGAGCATCGCCTCCCTGGCAACCTCAACATCAGCTTCGCCTATGTCGAAGGCGAATCGCTGCTCATGGGCATCAACGATATTGCGGTTTCCAGCGGCTCGGCCTGCACCTCGGCGACGCTTGAACCATCCTATGTATTGAAGGCTTTGGGCGCAGGAGACGATCTCGCCCACAGTTCGATCCGTTTCGGTATTGGACGCTTCAATACAGAGGCCGAAGTCGATTATGTCGCCGACAAAGTTGTTTCGACCGTGCTCAAGCTACGCGAACTTTCGCCTCTCTACGAGATGGCGAAGGAAGGCATTGATTTGAGCAAGGTGAAGTGGGCGGCAGAAGCGCACTAAAACAGTTTCGAGTTTCTGGTTTTAAGTTTCGAAAAGTTTACAAGTTTTAGGGACTACGAGTTTCAGAAGAAGAGAGGAAACCACATGGCATACAGCGATAAGGTTCTCGACCACTATTCCAATCCGCGTAACGTCGGCTCGATGGACAAGAATAGCAACGAAGTTGGCACCGGATTGGTGGGCGCGCCCGAGTGCGGCGACGTCATGAAGCTGCAGATCAAGGTCAATCCGCAAACCCACATCATCGAAGATGCAAAGTTCAAGACCTTCGGCTGCGGATCGGCGATTGCGTCGTCTTCGCTTGCCACCGAATGGGTGAAGGGCAAGACTGTGGACGAAGCTTTGCAGATCAAGAACACGGAAATTGTGAAAGAACTGGCTTTGCCGCCGGTAAAGATCCACTGCTCAGTGCTGGCGGAAGACGCCATCCGTGCAGCTATCGGCGACTGGAAGAAGAAACAGGCCGTGACTGAGCCTGTCGCTGTCGCAGCGAAGTAAAACTGAAACCACGATGACGACTGCAACTGAAACCGAGAACGTGCTGCCACAACTGCCGAAAACGGCCGCTCCCGCCAAGGGCGTGGGCGTGACCGATAAGGCGCTGGCGCGCATCCGGACGGCGATTGTGAAAGAGGGTATTTCGCCCGAGCAGGGCGGTTTGCGCCTCGGCGTGCAGGGCGGCGGATGTTCGGGGTTGAGCTACAACATTCGCTTTGACACGCAGCCGAGGGAACGCGACCGCGTTTTTACCTTCGGCGATGTGCGCGTGTTCGTGGATCCCAAGTCGTTCATTTACCTGCACGGCATGACGCTTGACTATCAGGAAACACTGATGCAGCAGGGCTTCGTCTTCGTCAACCCGAACGCCGCGAAGTCGTGCGGTTGCGGAACGTCGTTCTCCGGGTAGCGTTCTGGATGAGTGTTTGGCGCGGACGCCTCGCCCGCGTAAGGTGCCCGGAAATTAAATAATGAGTTCGAACTTCTCCAATCCGACACTGGCCGTCGTTGCTGACCGCGAAAATGACGCGTGCTGGTCGTGTGGCGATATGCGCGCTGCGCAGTTTTGCAAATCGTGCGGCAAGGTGCAACCGGCGCGCCCGGCGGATTTCTTTGCCTTTTTCGGATTGCCGAAGAAGTTGAATCTCGACGTCGCAAAGCTGGAGCGGGAGTTCTATCTCCTCAGCCGGAAGTTGCATCCTGACGTTTACGCGCAAGCCAGAGAAGAAGAACGCGAATGGAGCCTGGAACAGAGCTCGCGCCTGAACGACGCATACCGAACGTTGAAAGATCCAATTAAGCGTACGCAATATTTGCTGCACCTTGAAGGCATCGAACTCGAAGAGCAGTCAAAGAATGCGACTGAGAAAGCCCGCGCAACGGGTGAGATTAAGAAACAAGTCGTTCCGCCGGAATTATTGGAAGAAGTCTTCGAGCTGAACATGCAGCTCGAAGAAGCGCGCATGAACAAGAAGGCGGGCGAAAACGATGCGAGCCTAGTTACCGAGATCCAGAAACAAAAACAGAATCTAGAGATAAAACTTGAAGAGCTATCGTCGGAGCTCAGCGGCTATTGGAATGATTGGGACGCAGCTCTGGATGCCGATTCCGAGACTGCTCGTATTCAAGCCCGCGACAAGATGGTCGATTTGCTCAATCGCCGTAACTACATCCGTAATCTGGTGCGTGACGTGAACGAGGTGCTGGAAAGTTAGCGCATGGCTGACCGCGAAATCATCATCGGGATTGATCTGGGGACGACGAACTCACTCGTCGCCTTCATGTCCGGGGATGCGCCTGCGGTGATTCCCGGCGAAGATGGAGTGAACCTCGTTCCCTCAGTCGTTGCCCTCGATGAAAAGAACCAGATCATCGTCGGCAATGCCGCCCGCAAATACTTGATCGAAACCCCCGATCGCGCCGTTTATTCGATCAAACGCTTGATGGGCCGCGGTGTGGATGACGTTCAGGAAGAGTTGAAGCTGTTTCCTTTTCAACTTGCCGACGATCTCCAGCCCGGCGAAGTCGTGCGCATTCGCTTGGGTGAAAAAACATTCACTCCCCCGGAGATTTCAGCGTTCATTCTTCGCCAACTTAAACGAAATGCCGAGAGATTCTTTGGCGCGCCCGTAACGAAAGCTGTCATTACAGTTCCTGCATATTTCAACGATGCCCAGCGCCAGGCCACAAAAGATGCTGGCCGTATCGCTGGACTTGATGTTCTGCGCTTAGTGAACGAACCGACGGCGGCGTCGCTAGCGTACGGCCTTGACAAGAAAGAGAATGGAATCGTTGCCGTCTATGATCTTGGCGGCGGAACCTTCGATGTTTCGATCCTGAAGCTGCACGACGGCATCTTTGAGGTCATCGCCACAAACGGCGACACGCATCTCGGTGGAGATGACATTGACAATCTGTTGATTCGCATCGCGCTCGACGATATTCGCGGCGATTTAGGACTCGATGTTTCAAGAAATGGCGAGGCCGTCGCAACCATTCGCAAAGCCGTCATCGAAGCCAAGATTGCATTGTCATCGCAAGAGTCAATCAAACTCGACATCGATTTACCCGGCGACAAACGCTATCGGCGTGAAATTACGCGCGAGCAGTTCGAGCAGTTAATTCAGCCAATCATCGACCGCACTGTCGGGCCCTGCAAGCAAGCTCTGAAAGACGCGGGACTCAAACCCGAGCAGATTGATGAAGTCGTTTTGGTGGGTGGGTCAACGCGTATTCCGAAAGTCCGTGCGCTGGTTAAAGATTTATTCCAACGCGAGCCGCATATCGATCTAAATCCGGACGAAGTAGTTGCGCTTGGCGCCGCAGTACAGGCCAATATTCTTTCCGGCGGCTCGACTGCAACAGAAAACATGCTGCTGCTTGACGTCACGCCGCTGTCGTTGGGCATCGAAGTCGCCGGCGGCGTCACCGACAAAATTATTCTGCGCAATTCGACCATTCCAGCTTCTGCGAGCCAGCACTACACCACGCAAGTGGATGGACAAACCAATGTAGCTATCCACGTTCTGCAAGGTGAGCGTGAACTTGCGAAAGATTGCCGTTCGCTAGCGAGATTTGATCTCAAAGGCATTCCCCCAATGGCTGCGGGCATGCCGCGCATCGAAGTGAAATTCCTGATTGACGCGAATGGCATCCTGCAAGTTTCGGCACGCGAACAGCGGAGCGGCAAGCAGGCCGAAATTGAAGTTCAGCCCAGCTACGGCCTAACCGACGAGCAAGTCGAAGGCATGATCCTGGACTCGTTCGACAACGCCGAAGAAGATTTTCGCCAGCGGCAAGTCATCGAAGCCGGCAACGAAGCCGATACGATTCTGGCTGCGCTGGAAAAAGGCAAGAAGAGCCCGGCCTGGGGCGAGCTGACCACGGAAGAGAAAAAGACCATCGCCCGCCTCGAAAAAATGCTCGTAGAAGTGAAAACGGGCAACGATTACCAGGCGATTCGCAAGTCTATTGACGAATTAAACCAGGCAACTATACGCCTCGCCGAACTAATGATGGACAGCGCCGTGACTACCGCGCTCAAAGGCCAAAACATGGACGAGTCGAATGCCGATGAAGGCCCGACGGCTCCGCACCCGATGGCGAAGGCTGAATTTAAGTAAATCAGTTCCAAGTTTCGAGAACACAAATCTATGGCTGATACAAAAACAGAAAACAGCTCCACGGCGACCGCCGAAATGCCGGGAGAAAATATGGTGCAGGTGACTTTCCTGCCCGAAGGCAAGACCGTCGAATTTGAGCATGGCAAACTGCCCTACAAAGAGCACGGCAAGCCTGAGTCAATTCTCGACGTCGCCATCAATAACCACATCACGCTCGACCACGCCTGCGGCGGCAACTGCGCCTGTACCACTTGCCATGTCTGGGTAAAAGAAGGTGCGGAGAATCTTTCTCCCATGGAAGACGACGAAGCTGACCGTCTCGACATGGCGGCGGACCTGCAACTCAACTCACGCCTCGGGTGCCAGGTGCAGATTGTTAAGCCGGGTAAAGTAGTCGTCGAAATTCCTGCATGGAATCGGAATTACGTTTCAGAGGAGCACTAGATTTGTGTAGGCGCGGGCGTCCTCGCCCGTGCATGCCGTAACGACTAGAGGAACTTTATGCCGAAAGAACTTACATGGGCCGATGCCGAAGATATCGGCATACTTTTACTGGCTGAGCACCCCGATCTCATTCCGCTCGAAACCCGCTTTACCGATCTACACCGAATGGTGACCGAACTTCCCGGCTTCACCGACGATCCCCAAAAGTCGAACGAAGCCAAACTCGAAGCCATCCAGATGGCATGGCATGAAGAGTTTGAAGATCGGTAGTGATTTCAAATTCTCCGGCAGAAACGAATCTCGTTGCCAATCAACGAATGATAAAACTCAGCTTGCTTGTCAACGTGCCGCCCGGGGTGGTGACTGTGACCGGACCGGTGGTCGCACCCGGAGGAACGATGGCGGTCATGTACGTGTCCGAGGCGACATGAAAGCTGCTTGCAGGCACGCCGTTGAAAGACACAGCGGTTGTCCCGGTAAAGCCCTGGCCAAGAAGCTCGGCCGCGCTTCCGTGCCGCCCGAAGCCAAGAACGAGCCCGACAAATGGGGTCAAGTGGGCGTTCAAACTATAGACGGTGCCGTAACCCCATGCGCCGCCTGATGCTGTCGTGCCATAGAGCAACCCGTTTGTGTGCATCACCATCGCGGCTGCGGGGCCGCAGCCATTAGTTTGATTATCGAGACTAAAGAGGAGTGTGAATTCCGCCGGCGAGATGCTGAAAAGCGTGCCACAGTTTTCTGCTCCGCCGTTGAGAGCGCTTCCATAGAAATTGCCGTCAGATCCTAACGCCAGTCCCGCAGTGGGATTTGCGCCGTCGTTCCCGTCGAAGCTGTGCAACGTCGTGAAAGATCCGCTGGTGGTAATAGAGAAGACGGAGCCATCATCGCCGTAGCCGTCCTCCGCGGTTCCATAAAGCGTGCCATCACGTCCCAAGACCAGCGGGGCAACTGCGCCGAACAAGTCGTACAGTCCCGTTAAAGCTCCCGCGGGAGAAATCCGGAAAATGAACCCCACGGTTGTCCCATAAAAATTGCCGTCATTGCCCAATACAAGTCCAGCCTCCGGAGTGTAGCCGTTGTCGAACGAGTAAAGCGTAGTGAGTA
>JAJPHW010000156.1 GCA_021325035.1 Terriglobia bacterium | reverse complement strand
GCTGCAATGCCCTCGCCTTCGTTCAATATCTGGATGGTGGATTCGTAATCTTCCCGCGTGTATCCAAAAACATTGGCGAAGACCGCAACATCTTTCATCTCGCGCAGCTTGGGCAGTTTCTCGTCAATGAAAGCCCGCGCGCCGATGTTTTGCAGGCCAATTGAGTTCAACATTCCCGCGGCAGTTTCGTATAACCGTGGCGGCGGATTGCCCGCCATCGGCTCGCGGGACAGGCCCTTCACCACGAACCCGCCGAGCCGGTTGAGATGCACCACGTCCTCAAATTCAATGCCGTAAGCAAACGTGCCGCTGGCCGCAATGATGGGATTCTTCAGCGCGATGCCGCAAAAGCTCACGCTCAAATCCACGCGCGACGATGAATTAGCAGCAGCCATCATTGTGTATTCCCCGGCATAGCAGACTTCTGATTCGCTGCCGGAGTAAGCGCTTCGTTCAGCACCCGCCCCGTCGCATGTGTCGGCGCATTCATGCCGAGAAGTGACGCGAAAGTCGCGACCATATCAATCGGCTCGGCGTGGGTGCGATAAGTTCCTGCGGTAAATGGCAAGCCGTAAAGCGCCAGCGGAACATGCGTGTCATAAGTGTAGGGAGAAGCGTGGTCCGTTCCGCCGGAAGATCCAACATTGAACGGCACCGGAACCCCCAACACGTACCACCCGGCCTCAGGCGAATAACTGTGCAAATATTTGATGCCCAGCTCCGTCTGCGGAACTTCGCCCTTTGCCAATTGTGCTTTGGTAAAGTAGCCGCGCATCCCCTCCGCGACAAGTGCTTCGCCAGTGGCTTGCTCGCCTATAGACTCACTGATTTTCAACGCGGTGAACGCGTCTTCATTCAACCACGCTACCGGATAATCCACTGCCTTCACAAATTCCGTTTTACTGCTGCCCGAAAATTTTACTGCGAGACTTTCATTGACTCGCTGCTTCCACTCTGCCGCAGAAAGATTCGCCGCAGGAATGTGCAACTTCGACGCGGCGGCAGGAACCGGCGCAACGCCATGATCGGCCGAGAGCGCGATCCAGACATTCGCCAGCCCGATCTGATGTCCGAGATAATCGAAGAATTCCGCAAACTGCTTATCCAGGGCCAGCGCCATCGCCTGCATCTCAGGGGAATCCGGCCCCACCTGATGCCCAAGAATGTCATTTGCCGACAGGCTGATCACGAGTAAATCCGTCGCGGTTCCCTGGCCCAGCTTTTCGTAAGTCATTAACTCGCGGGCAAATTCAAATTCATAATCATTGGCAAACGGCGTGGAACCGACAAGCTCATAAAATCCCATCGGCTTGCCTTTTTTGTTCATCTGCGGCGCTGTGGTGCGCAGTACTCTTCCGTCGGCATCTTTCCATTCTTTGTTGAGATACTTTTCCGCCCGCTTGTTATCGTTGAAGTTCTGCACCCATTTCGGTAACTCGCTGCGATAATACGTGGACGTAATCCACGCCCCTGAGTCGTGGTCGATCCAATAAGCCCCGTCCCCGGAAAATCCCGCCGGCAGGATCGCCGCGCGGTCTTTCAATGAAACCCCAAACACGCGAGACCTGCCCTGTGTGGCAAGTTTCAATTCGTCGCCCAAAGTGTCGGCGAGCAAATTATGCGGCGATGCTCCGGGTTCATTGCTGGAAACTCCCACCAACTTCGTCGCGTCATCCTGGACCGAAGTAACCATGGCTTTCTTTTGCGGACTCCACCATTCATTGGCGACAATGCCGTGGTCGTTTGTATAAGCTCCCGTCAAAAGCGTCGCGTGCCCGGGCGCGGTTCTCGTGTTCGCGTAGTTGTAATTACAGTCGGTAAAATATGCGCCCTTCTCCATTAACATGCGGAAGCCATTGGCACCAAACTGATCACGATAGCGTTCAAGATAGTCGCCGCGAAATTGGTCAATGACCAGCACCACAATCAACTTGGGATGCGCGCTGTAGGCGCTGGAGAAAATCTGCCCTTGCAGGCACAGCAAAACAGCAAATGCTATCGCGAAGATGCGTCGGGAGAGTTTCATTTTGCTTGGCGTGTAGTGTATCGCGTCCGGTTGTCACGAAGAAAGTTGCAGATGCTGTTCCGAATGCATACACTTTGGCGCATGCCGCATGCAGGAGTAGCTCGATGAAAACGCGCAAGTCAAACTTTTTCCGGCTTGGTTTGATCGCCGGGTCGTTATTGTCATTTTCTTTGGCGGCCAACGCCCAAGCTAAAAAAGCTGCCCCTCTAAAGCTACCCGATCCACAAAATACTGTTCGCGCCATCGTGCAGTCAGGCAAACTCGATGATCTCCGCTGGCCAAACTTCACCGACTATCGCATTCATTTGGAAAATTTCTATCGGCCAGCAAGTTACGCCCTTGCATGGATTCACGATGGCCAACCCACCACTCGCGCGCAGGAACTTATTGCGATTTTTTCGCAGGCGAGTAACGAAGGCCTGAACCCTGAGGACTACGATAGTCTTCGCTGGACCAAGCGTCTCGCCGAACTTACCGGCGATCCTACGAGCCAAGCCCGCTTTGACGTCGCGCTCACGGTTTGCACGATGCGCTATATTTCCGACGTTCGTATTGGTCGCATCAATCCCAGCCATTTCAAGTTCGGCATTGACATAAAGAACAAAAAGCTGGATCTTCCAAAGTTTGTCCGCCAGCTTCTCGCCGACGATACAGATATCAAAAAAGAATTCGCCGATATCGAACCAAACTTCCCCGGATATCGTGCCACGCGTGCTGCGTTGCTCCATTACATGGAACTTGCGAAGCAGGATGCTGGCAGCGCAAAATTGCCGGCGCCTAGCGGCATCGTTTTCCCCAGCGGTCCTTATGATGGCGTGCCGCGTATCGCGCAGTTGTTAAAACTGGTCGGAGATCTCCCTCAAGACGCCATCGTTCGCGACGAAAAAATCTATGAAGAGCCGCTCGTCAAAGCGGTTGAACACTTTCAGTCGCGTCACGGCCTGCGTCCCGATGGCTACCTCACGCGTTCCACGATTGAAGCGATGAACGTTCCGCTCACCACACGGGTCGAGCAGCTTCGCCTCACACTCGAACGCTACCGCTGGCTCCAGTACGATCCCAACGAATCGGAAGTCGTCGTTAATCTTCCCGGATATCGCCTTTACGCCTTCGAGCCGGGCGGCAAGCTTGGGTTTGCCATGAATGTAAACGTCGGCGATGCCTACGACTTCCAGACGCCGATTTTCGAAAACAAAATCCGCTATCTGGTTTTCCGTCCCTACTGGAATGTACCGCCGCGAATCCTTCGCAATGAAGTCGTTGCCGATATTTCCGACGACCGCAACTACATCAAAGACGCCGACATGGAGGTGACCACCCCCGACGGCAAAGTCGTGACTTCAGGAGTGATTAGCGACGCCGTTCTGCAACAACTACGCGCCGGAAAACTCTCCGTGCGTCAGCGCCCCGGCCCAGAGAATGCCCTGGGCCTCGTCAAAATCATCTTCCCTAATGAGCACAGCGTGTATCTGCACGACACACCGGAAAGCGTGGATATGTTTTCAGAAGAGGAGCGCGCGCTCAGCCACGGCTGTATTCACCTGCAGCATCCCGCAGAACTGGCCGCGTGGCTGCTGCGTGACAAACCGGGCTGGAACTTGGAGCGGACCGAAGACGCCATGCAACACGGGCCCAACAACATCACTGTGAATCTCACCAGGCCAGTTCCAATTTTGATCATTTACGCGACGGCCGTGATTCGGAAAGATGGCGGCGTCAATTTCTACAAAGACATTTACGGACACGACGCTTCACTCGAATCGGCCCTCGCGGAGGGCTATCCGTATCCGTAAAATTGTTATGAGGAATATTCGGCGTGCAAACTATGGCTTAATCTCAATCGGTGTTCCATCCGGCACAGCGCGCCAGATTTCATCCATTTCAGCATCGGTTACCGCAATGCAGCCGTCCGTCCAATCCCCCGGATCTTCATTGGGTGCGGCCTTGTAATCGTTCGGCAGTCCGTGAACAAACACATCCCCTCCCGGCGAAAGACCCAACCGATGTGCACGTTCCCGGTCAGCCGAACTGGGATAAGAGATGTGGATAGAACGGTAGTATTGGCTTTTCGAATTATGCCGGTCTAGAACGTAATCGCCTTCGGGAGTCTTGTGATCTCCCTGATGGATCTTGGGGCCGACTGGGTTTGCCCCCAGCGAAACGTGGTAAATCTTTAGCGCTTGCCCGTCTTTCATGAGCATGAGCTTGCGCTCGCCCTTTAGGACGACCACCCGGTCAGCTACAACCGCCGGTGACAACGAGACATCACTGGCGACCGCGGGGATTACCAGCAGCGCCGTGAGCGCGCAGATGGCAGTGCTTTTCAACATCAGAAGTAAATTTTACCGCAGCTGATGACTGGTTTCGACGGCTCCCTCGACATAGCACTTTCGGACTGTTACCGAGTGTTCTGTCGTAGGATGCCGTGGACGAGCGGGAAACTACTTCCCCGCAAGCGACGCGAACGCTGGAGCGCGCTTCAAGTCATAGTTAAACTTCGACTGGATCTCACGCCCCTCCGAATCGAGCTGACGCAGCGTATCGGCGTTAGGCATGGAAAATTGCTGTGGCCGGCCATGTACGGTTTTCAAGATTAATATCCCGCCATCTTTCGATATCTCCCAGCTGCCCTGCTCGTCAAAGCTGCTGTTCCGTTCCTGATAAATCATGCGTGAAGCAAATGTCTGATCTGGCAACAGATTGATCTGATAAACAATCCCAGGGCAATCTGCGCAAAGCAATGTTCCAATAAATGTCGCAGGCAGTCCCGAAATCATCGGTCGCACCGCATTCGGTTGAGTCTGAGCGCCGCTATGGCAGCTCACAAGCAGGATCAAAATCGCTGTCAGCTGAACTCTTATCCCAATTTTTTTCATAACGCCTCCGCGACGGAAAATCTGGGATGTTTCCCCGCCTTTATAGTACCGCCGCTATGCTGGTGCAAACTCCCGCTTCGTTCATCGCCATTCAGCCTTCAAATCGAGCCAAACACTGCTCAAATCGCATCCCAAAAAGCCTTGCTATGCTCTAATAGATATACTCATGGCAGATCAGACCACACTCAGGCGCAGCCGCATGCAGCGCCTTCGCCGCGATATACGCGGCGCGAAAATGATCGCCAAAGCGCTGGTCTCGACCGACCACCCCCTGCTGGCGCACATTATTCCCATGCGCCGCTGCAACCTGGCCTGCGAATACTGCAACGAGTACGACGATTTCTCGAAGCCCGTCCCGCTCGAAATCATGTTCCAAAGGATCGACAAGCTTGGCGCATTGGGCACATCCGTCGTAACCATCAGCGGCGGCGAGCCTCTGCTTCATCCCGAACTCGACGACATCATCGCCCGCATTCGCCGCAACGGCATGATCGCCGGCATGATCACCAACGGCTATCTGCTGGTTGCCGATCGCATCCAGCGCCTCAACCGCGCCGGACTCGAGTGGCTGCAAATTTCTATTGATAACGTCAATCCTGACGACGTTTCCAAGAAGAGCCTGAAAGTTCTCGACAAGAAGCTGCAACTGCTCGCCGAACACGCCGACTTTCACGTCAACATCAACTCAGTCGTCGGCGGCGGCGTTAAATATCCGCAAGATGCTCTCACCATCGGCAAGCGCGCCCTCGAACTCGGCTTCAGCTCGACCATCGGTATCATTCACGACGGCTCCGGCCAGCTTCAGCCGCTTAACGACGAAGAGCGCACCGTCTATCACGCCATGAAGTCGCTCGAAAAATCGAGCTTCACCCGCATCAACGCCTTTCAGGACAACATCGCCCTCGGCAAGCCCAACAATTGGCGATGCCGCGCCGGCGCGCGCTATCTCTACATCTGCGAAAACGGCCTCGTGCACTACTGCTCGCAGCAGCGCGGATACCCCGGCACCCCACTCCAAACCTACTCCGTTGAAGACATCCGCCGCGAATACCGCACAGAAAAATCCTGCGCGCCCAACTGCACCGTCTCCTGCGTCCACCAGGTTTCTGTGCTGGATAAATGGCGCGGCCCGCAATATCCCACACCGCCCGTCGTTGCCCCGCCTGTATCAGGCGATCTCGTTCAGATCAAGTAACTAACCACCTTGTCATCCTGAGCGGAAGAATTCGATTCGCAAGCGAATCGAATTCTGGAGTCGAAGGACCTGCTGTTTGCACTAACTGCAGCCAGCCCATCCGCACTCTAACGACCTTGTCATTCCGAGCCATTCGCCCAGCGGCGAGAATGCGTAGGAATCTGCTTTCGCCCTTGAGCCCCAAACAGCATGGGCGCCCTAAGATTAGCCGCGTAGCGGCAAAATAATGCAGCCCACAGCGTAAGCCGTGGGTATTTGAACGGCTGATCGATTCGAGCCCCAACGGGGCGAAAGATAGCGTTGCCGAAGCTCCGCGTTTGCACCAGCGGAGCGAGGAACCTTGCGCGAAGCGCAACGGTACCCTACTTCTTCCCCTGTGCGCTCGGCGGCAAAATTCCATTCAACCGCAAATACATCGCCGCCGCTCCATAGTGGTCCGCCCACGCGCTCGCCAAGCGGAGAACCGCTCCCGCACGGGTAGTCTTTCCTCCAAAAAGATCAACCTGCTCGCCCAATTTGGAGTCATCCATTTTGCTGAGCGCATCCCCGCAAAAATCAAACGATGCTTTCGCGGCGGCCAGCAATGTATCTTTGGGATCGCTGTCTTTGGCTTCTACTTTCGGCAAGGCGACGCCGCCCACTGCCGCGCAGAAATTGTAATTCGCTTCGGCGATGTGCGCCGCTAAGTGCCCGAATGTAATCTGGTCCGGCGTCGGCTTGTATCCAAACTTGTCAGCCGGCATCGCGGTAATCGCGCCGATTGTGTTGGTTTGGAATCGCCCCAGCATCGCGCGCAAAGAAGTCGCGACTGGGTTTGCAGTCATAGCACCATCGGTTTTCGGCGGAGCCACCGGCGCGGGAGCCTGCGCAAATAACGCGAATGAAAACACGGCAACAAAAATAACGGAACAAACGATACGATTCATGACCTACCCTCCTGATTTGTTTAGCGACCGATAAGCATAAACGAGATTCGCGCTCTTTGTGTGAACACTCGGACAACTATCCCAATGAAGCCAATCCCGACGCCACAAGTTTATAAACAAAATACAATCCGGCAATCAGCCCGATCGCCGTCCCGCGTTTCACTTTGCTGTTGCAGGAGAAACCGATACCCATCAGCACATGCTCCAAATCACAAACATATCCAGAGCGGAAGCCATACCATAGAGAAATTTGTTGCCGCTCAGGTCCATAAAATATGCCGGATTCGTCGCCACCGGGTTCTGCGGATTAAATCCCTCAGGATCCACGCCCGCATACATGGACACTATTCCCAGCAATGAACTGATGGTGTAAGGCAGCGTTCCATAAAAAACGATGGCCAGCGCGATTTTGAACGTCACCCCCGCATTGGCTCCAAACTTAAACACGGCCAGCAGCACCCCCGCCATGATGGCCATAAAAATAATATTCAACAGTGGCGCGCCATAGCTGACGTAGCGAACGATGCTGGCGGACAGCTGAATCTGATGGGCGCGCTGGTCCGGCGGCAGCTTCTCGAACTGTTCCGCTCGCGACGAATGTGCGACTTGGTTCTTGCTGATCTGCTCAAAGCCAATTTGATGATCCATCGCATAGACGAACACCAGCGCCACGATGGAGCTCAGTAGCCAGGGCGCCCACCAACTGGCATTCCTGCGCAAATCGTTGAAAGTCTTGCTCGGCGCAATAAAAGTGTTAACGATGCGTGCTGCCTGCGACAGAGGCGCAGGCTCCGGTGCCGTAGTAGGACCCGGCGTTACAGGCAAAGTAGCCATGCAATTCTCCTCCTAACTTCGGCGCAAATTGTAACCACGGGAAGCCGACGGCACAAGAGTAGCGGGATATCTGGCGGGCTTACGCCCGCCTGAATATTTCTCACAGAGCCGTGGTAACAGCTTTCACTTCGGTGTAGTTGTTCAGGACTTCGGCGCCCATTTCGCGGCCCCATCCCGATTGCTTGAAGCCGCCGAATGGCAAGGCTGCGTCAAATACGTTGTGGCAGTTGATCCACACCGTGCCGGACTTTATGCGCCACGCCATTTTGTGGGCAACGCTAAGGTTACTCGTCCAAACGCTCGCGGCGAGGCCATAAATAGTGTCGTTGGCCTGGCGTGCAATTTTGTCCAAGTCCTCGTCCGAAAAACGCTGGGCGCAAACCACCGGACCAAAAATCTCTTCGCGCACGACCTGCATCTCTGGCGTAGTACCCACGAGCACCGTGGGCTGAACGAAATACCCACGATCGCCTGCCCGCTTCCCGCCGGCCGCCGCCTTCGCGCCCTCTTTCAATCCAGATTCGATGTATCCCGTGACCCGGCGAAACTGCTCGTCGGAAACCAGCGGGCCCATCTGGGTTTGCGGATCGAGACCGCTGCCCACCCGGATCTTCCCGGCAATCGCAGAAACGCCGCCGAGTACTTCATCGAACACTTTTTCGTGAATAAACAAGCGCGAACCGGCACAGCAGCATTGCCCCTGATTGAAGAAAATGGCCGAGGCCGTGCCAGAAATAGCACGTTTTAAGTCCGCATCCGGGAACACAATCGAAGGCGACTTCCCGCCCAATTCAAGCGTGACTTTCTTCAAGTTCCCGGCAGCAGCCTTCAAAATCAATTTGCCAACTTCGGTGGATCCGGTAAATGCGACTTTATCCACGAGATCATGCGCAGCCAGCGGAGCGCCCGCGCCCTCTCCAAACCCGGTCAGCACATTCACCACTCCTTCAGGAAAGCCTGCTTCGTTAATCAGTTCGGCAAGGCGCAGCCCCGTAAGCGGTGTTTGCTCCGCAAGCTTAAGCACGACCGTGCAACCAGTCGCCAGCGCCGGACCAAGCTTCCACGCCGCCATGAGCAACGGGAAATTCCATGGAATGATCTGCCCCACCACTCCGACCGGCTCACGCAGCGTGTAGCTCAAATATTCCGTCGGCATAGAGATGGGAATAGTCGAGCCGGTAATCTTGGTCGTCCATCCAGCCATGTAGCGAAACAGATCTACCGCAAGAGGGACATCGGCTGCGCGCGCGACAGCCACCGGTTTGCCATTGTCAATGGATTCAAGCTGGGCAAATTCTTCCAGGTTGGCTTCCAGCAGGTCCGCCAGCTTCCACAGCAATCTCCCCCGCTGCGAAGCGGTCATTCGCGGCCACGCGCCTTCATCAAAAGCTTTCCGTGCAGCATGAACAGCCGCATTAACGTCAACGGCTTCCGCCTCGGGTACATTCGCGATCACTTCGCCCGTCGCCGGATCATAAACAGAAAAAGTTTTACCGGACGCGGCGTTCACAAACTTCCCGCCAATCAACATGCGATGTTTGTGCGTAACGAAGTCCGCGGCTTTCTCGTTGAGCCTGGTATCTATGGATGCAGTAGCCATGACAAACTCCTCCCGCGTCAGCCTTTGGATTTGAGGATCAGAAAGAGGCTGTTATCGCGTCGCAGCCAAGATACACCCGCGCGGGGGAAGAGACAAAGAGGAGGGTCAAGCCACAATTTCCGGTGTGGCCTGAAGCAGACTTTGCGTATAGGCATGCCGTGGATTTTCTGTGATCTCCTGCACACTCCCCATCTCGACAATCTTCCCTCGGTGCATCACCGCTATCCGCGTCGCCAGATAGCGCACCACCGGCATGGAATGAGAAATAAATAAATATGTCAGCCCGAATTCCCGCTGTAACTGAGCCAGCAAATTCACAATCTGCGCCCCCACACTCACATCCAGAGCTGATACAGGCTCGTCTGCCACAATAAATTTCGGCCGCAGCGCCAGCGCTCTTGCAATCACGATCCTCTGCCGTTGCCCTCCACTGAATTCATGCGGAAAGCGTTGCATCGCCGACTCATCGAGGCCCACTGCTTTGAGTAGTTCAGCAACCCGAACCCGGGTGCCCCGCCCTTGTCGCGTTCTTTGCGACACGATGGGCTCGGCATCAGAATATCTATGAATGACTAACGGCTCTTCAATAACCTCAGCCACTCTCATGCGCGGATCGAGCGACCCAAACGGATCCTGAAAAATAATCTGCATGTCGCGTCGCAAATCCCGCAACTGCGAATGACCGGCAGCAAGCAAATCCCGGCCCTCAAAAGTAATCTCGCCGGAAGTTGGCTCGATCAACCGCAATATCAGCCGTCCCAGCGTGCTCTTTCCCGATCCAGACTCACCTATAATGCCTAACGTCTCGCCTACTTCTATCGTCAGCGAAACATCATCTACCGCACGCACTTCACCCTTCGCGCCGCCACCAAAGACGCTCTCGCCCAGTGGATAAACCTTTACCAGATTTCGGACTTCGAGCAGCGCCATGGCGATGATTCTACCTTGAGCATGATGCGTGTGGGGCGGGCGCCTCGCCCGCCAATCTCGTTTAGAACCTTTGTCATTCCGAAGCTTCGTGTTTTCACCGGATTAACCATGCTTAACCTTCCCGTATAATTCCCCCATGATCACCGTCTCCAAAGAGGATTATCTCAAGGCCATCCTCGAAGCTGAAAGCGAAGGCGAATCCGTTATCTCCGCCACTCTCGCTCATTGGCTGAAAGTTTCCCCGCCCGCGGTGACCATGGCCCTCCGCCGGTTAAAGAAAGACGATCTGGTGAAAGTGGATAAAGACGGCCGCGTCCGCCTTACGAGTACTGGTCGCAAGATCGCGCGCAAGCTCACGTTGCGTCATCACCTCATCGAACGCATGTTGTCCGAAGTCTTCGGTATGGAGTGGTACAAAGTCCATGACGAGGCCGAGCGCCTTGAGCACGCCGTCTCACCCGATTTCGAAGCGAAGCTTCTCACCAAACTCGGCAGCGGCAAAGCATGCCCTCATGGAAACTTGAGCGAACTCGACAGTCCCGCCAGTCGCCGCCGCCGCGGATTAGAGCTGCTTGCCCACGCCGAAGCTGGTAAAAACTACATCGTCAGCGGAATCTACGAACGCGACCGCCAATTATTGGAATTCTTGGAACATCGCGGCATCCGCCCCGGCGCAAAGCTGCAAATCACCGGCAAGCACTATGACCACACTCTCGCTCTGACGACCGAATCTGGGAAAATTACGCTTGGCCTCCCCGCCGCCGAACGCGTCTGGGTCCGGGTGGCCTCCTCGTGACTCTAACCATCTTGTCATCCTGAGCGAAGCCGGCATCGCCTGCTGCGTATGAATCGCAACCACCTTGTCATCCTGAGCGAAGCTGGCATCGTGCATAGCACGATGCCACGAGTCGAAGGACCCCATGCCTGCATCAAGTACCCTCGGCCTTTCAAGGAATTCTCACGATGGACAAGTGAACGAACTAAGCATTGTCATTGCGAGGTCCCGCGCTTTAACCAGCGGGACAAAGAACCTTGCGCGTGGTGTATTGAACGCAAATCACGTTGTCATTTCCGTTTTCATAATCCATTAACCATAGTTAACATTATGTTATATACTATGCCTTATGGCCACGGAAGCCATCCAACCGGAACGACAAGGCTGGCGTGCCACGCCCGATCAACCAAGCTTGCCCGAAATCTACGGCTCGTTGGCCATTCCGCAAACTGCCAATGTCTTCCGTAAACTATTCGCCTTCGCCGGCCCCGGCTTCCTTATCGCCGTCGGGTACATGGACCCCGGCAATTGGGCGACCGACCTCGCCGCAGGCTCGAAATACAACTACACCCTGCTCTCGGTCATCATGCTTTCCAATTTCATGGCGATTCTGTTGCAGGCGCTCGCCATTAAACTCGGTGTAGTTTCTGGACGTGATCTCGCCCAGGCCTGCCGCGACCATTTCAACCGCCGCGTGTCTTTCGCGCTTTGGATATTCGCCGAGATCGCCATCGCCGCCTGCGATCTCGCCGAAGTCATTGGCTCCGCCATCGCTTTGAACTTGTTGTTCCACATTCCGCTTCTGGTCGGGGTCTGCCTCACCGCGCTCGATGTTCTGGTGATTTTGTTTCTCCAACAAAAAGGATTTCGCTTCCTCGAAGCCTTGGTTATCTCGTTGATTGCCACTATCAGCGTTTGCTTTGGTCTGGAAATCTTATTCTCACGCCCAGAGATGGCCGGACTCCTTCGCGGCTTCTTCGTGCCCTCCCCGCAGATTCTTCGCGATCCGGCAATGCTCTACATCGCCGTCAGCATTCTCGGCGCAACCGTCATGCCCCATAACTTGTATCTCCACTCCGCCATTGTGCAATCGCGCGATTTCCGCCGCACTCCCGAAGGCAAGCGCGAAGCCATTCGCTACGGCGTAATAGACTCAACCATCGCCCTCACCATCGCCCTTTTTGTGAACGCTGCCATCCTCTTAGTTTCCGCCGCAACATTTTTCCGCCACGGCTTGACCCAGGTCGCCGAAATTCAGGACGCCTACAAACTCCTCACGCCAATCCTTGGCGTCACGAGCGCAAGCACCATCTTCGCCCTCGCGCTTCTTGCTTCCGGCCAGAACTCCACTCTGACGGGCACCCTCGCCGGCCAAGTCGTCATGGAGGGCTTCCTCAACATCCGTCTCAAACCCTGGCTGCGCCGCCTCATAACCCGTGGACTCGCCATCATCCCCGCCATTATTGTCACCGCTTTCTGGGGAGAGCGCGGCACCGCCAACCTCATCATCCTCAGCCAGGTCGTCCTCAGCATGCAGCTCAGTTTCGCTGTCTTTCCCCTCGTCATGTTCACCAGTGACAAGAAAAAAATGGGCGAATTCGTGAATGCCCCCTGGCTCAAATCATTGTCCTGGTTCACCGCAATCCTCATCGCGGTCTTGAATGTGTGGCTTCTAATCTTGACCGTTCATTCGTAGCTCCAGCGCAACACGCCTTCCTTCGTGTACCTTCGTGCCCTTGGTGGTTGATTCAGCATGGCCCAGACATAGGCAATTCCCGCTCGCGGATTTAAACTATTAGGTACGCAATTCTTCCTTTGAAAGGCCGCTCGCCATGAATAAAATTGGGGATAGCTTTGGCTCCCGTTCCAGTCTCCGCGTGGGTAACCGCGAATACACCATCTTCCGTCTCGACGCTCTCGACAAACAAAATATTTCGACCAAGCATCTGCCCTTTTCGCTTCGGATTCTGCTGGAAAACCTGCTGCGCACTGAAGACGGCCGCAACGTCACCAAAGAAGAAATTCTGGCCCTCGCGAAATGGTCGGGCAAATCGAAGTCCGAAAAAGAAATCGCCTTTACGCCCAGCCGCGTTCTCTTGCAAGACTTCACCGGAGTTCCCTGCGTTGTCGATCTCGCCGCCATGCGCGACGCTATGAAACAACTCGGCGGAGATCCCTCGCTCATCAATCCTTTGCAGCCCGTCGAACTCGTCATTGACCACTCTGTTCAAGTGGACGAATTCGGCAGCGCCAGCGCCTTCGACGTCAACGCCCTGCTCGAATTCCAGCGCAACAAAGAGCGCTATTCATTTCTTCGCTGGGGCCAAACCGGATTCAAAAATCTCGCCATCGTCCCTCCCGACACCGGCATCGTGCATCAGGTCAACCTCGAGTTCCTTGCCCGCGTCGTCTTCGTAAACGACTCCGACCGCACCGCTTACCCCGACACCCTCGTCGGCACCGACAGTCACACGACCATGATTAACGGTTTGGGATGTCTCGGTTGGGGCGTGGGGGGAATCGAAGCCGAAGCGGCGATGCTCGGGCAGCCGGTTTCGATGTTGATTCCGCAAGTCGTGGGCGTAAAGCTGACCGGCAAACTGCGCGAGGGAGCGACAGCGACCGACCTAGTTCTCACGATTACCGAGATGCTGCGCAAGCACGGCGTCGTCGGCAAGTTCGTTGAATACTTCGGTCCCGGATTGCCCGAGCTTTCACTGGCCGATCGCGCGACCATCGCCAACATGTCTCCGGAATACGGCGCGACGTGCGGCATCTTCCCTGTGGACAAAGAAAGCCTCAATTATCTGCGCCTCACGGGTCGCTCCGAAGAACAAATCGCGCTGGTCGAGGCCTATTGCAAAGAGCAAGGCTTATTCCACGACAAGAACACTCCGGAGGCCGAATATTCCGAGCTCCTCAGCCTTGACCTCGCGACGGTCGAGCCCAGCCTCGCCGGACCCAAGCGTCCGCAAGATCGTGTTCCGCTGCCCAAAGCGGGCGAATCTTTCCACACGGCTTTGCCGTCATTGATCAAGCCAAAATCGGGAGCAACCACACAAGCCCCCGGCGTCTCCGCCAAACAATCCAGCACATGGATTCAGGAGGGCGGCAGCCCGGCGGGTGTCGGCGTCGAAAATCATTCCCACGAAGAGCACGTTCCCAAAGATGTAAAGTCTGCACTCAAACATGGTAGCGTAGTCATCGCCGCCATCACATCGTGCACCAACACTTCGAACCCATCCGTGCTCATCGCCGCCGGACTTCTCGCCAAAAACGCAGTCGAAAAAGGCTTGACCGTGCCCGCCTGGGTCAAGAGTTCGCTCGCGCCCGGCTCCAAAGTTGTTCGCGACTATCTCGAAAAAGCGCAACTGCTGCCTTATCTCGAAAAACTCAAATTCAACATCGTCGGCTACGGATGTACGACTTGCATAGGCAACTCCGGCCCGCTGCCCACTGAAGTTTCGCAGGCCATCGATGAAAAAGAGTTGGTCGTTGCCTCGGTGCTCTCCGGCAATCGCAACTTTGAAGGCCGCATCAACTCCGAAGTCCGCGCCAACTATCTGATGTCGCCGCCGCTCGTCGTCGCCTTCGCGCTTGCCGGCCGCGTCGATCTCGACCTGCACAAAGATGCCCTCGGCCGCGGCAAAGACGGCAAACCGGTCTATCTCAAAGATATTTGGCCGTCGCAAAGCGATGTCAACAGCAGCATGCAGAAATCCATTTCGTCCGACATGTTCCGCAAAAGCTACGGCGAAGTTTATCGCGGAGACGATCGCTGGCGCGGTCTCTCCATCCCCAAGGGCGAAACATACACGTGGGAAAACGACTCCACGTACATCCGCCGCGCGCCTTACTTCGACGGCATGAGCATCAAGCCATCCGCCGTTGAGGATATTAAAAGCGCCCGCGTGCTCGCCGTTCTCGGCGACAGCGTCACCACCGACCACATTTCGCCCGCTGGCTCCATCAAAAAAGACAGCCCCGCCGGAAAATATCTGCAAGAGCACGGCGTCAAACCCGCCGACTTCAACTCCTACGGCTCGCGCCGCGGCAACCACGAAGTTATGGTGCGGGGAACGTTCGCCAACGTCCGCCTGCGCAACAAAATGGTCAACGTCGAGGGTGGATTCACCCGCCACCTGCCCAGCGGCGCCGAGATGTCCATCTTCGAAGCTTCGGAAAAATATCTGGCCGAAAAAACGCCGTTGGTCATTCTCGCCGGAAAAGAATATGGCTCCGGCTCTTCGCGCGACTGGGCCGCGAAAGGCCCGGCGCTGCTGGGCGTCCGCGCCGTCATCGCCGAAAGCTACGAGCGCATTCACCGCTCCAACCTGGTCGGGATGGGCATTCTGCCGCTGCAATTCGTCAGCGGAGAAAACGCGCAATCGCTCGGCCTCACCGGAGAAGAAATTTTCGACATCACTGGCGTGAGTCAGTTATGCGATACCTTCACCGCCGGCCGCCAGATCAAAGTCCGCGCGAACGCGCAAGGCAAATCCAAAGAATTTCAAGCGCTGGTTAGAATCGACACCCCGCGGGAAGCCCAGTACTACGCGAACGGCGGCATCCTGCAGTATGTTCTGCGGCAGTTATTGAGCGCCAAACCCAGCGCACAAACGGTGGGTGTGTAGGCGCAAAAACCGCCCGCTTGCGTATGGGACTATAATTTCTGTATGACTCAGGAAGCTCAAGAGTTGCTCCAAAAGGCGCTTGCACTTCCCGACAAAGAGCGGGCGGAACTCGCAGGAAGCCTCATCGCAAGCCTCGACAAAATCGTCGATCAGGATGCCGAAGCCGCCTGGCAGCAAGAAATCGTGCGTCGCGCGCGCGAAGTGGAATCCGGCACAGTCGAGACTGTCTCCTGGGAAGAGGTAGAGCAAAAGGGCCGTACACTCCTGCGTGGCAAGTAAGCCACTTCGATTTCACCCCGAAGCGGAAGAAACGGCGCTGTCGTGGTATCGAGAACGTAGCTTGCTCGCAGCCAGTAATTTTGAAGCTGTTTTCAGCGAGGCAATTAGCAATATCAGCAAAGCTCCCCAGCGTTGGCCTCTCTATATTTCCGATTTTCGTAAGTAGACTTTGCGGCAATTTCCTTTTAGCGTTTTGTATAAAGACATCCCTTCTCAAATTGTGATTTATGCGGTCGCCCGCGGACATCGGTGGCCCGGATACTGGAAGCACCGCGTCTGACGATGGCTAGCCTTCATCCTGCCTCCAGCAGCTTCCAGGCTTCGCGGTATTGTTCGCAACTGTAACGCGACCGCTCGTCTGTAGCTGAGCTATCAGACTCCTCATCCTAAAAACATTAATTTTGATCTCAAAAACTTGGTCCGTTGCCTGATGAGTGCTCGTCCACTCACGCATTGACTTTTGTGCCTCTAAGGGTGACGCATCAAGAGGATGGACGAAGATAAAAAGTTCGAAAGTCGTCTGCTAGGGCTGACCAACTTTCTCTCAACCACTTGCAGTCGCATTCGCTTAACCGTTTGCATGGGTTTGCCCTCGCACCGCACTTTGAGCCGCAAGTCGCACGTCGCATTTTCGTTGAGAATCCTTGTCATCGATCTGAGAGTCGTGGCAGCGAGGTATAGCTATTTGTCGGCTGGTGGGCCGAAACGACGGTTGGCGCGGAGATCAGGAGTTGGCTTTAATTCGCCTGTAACTGCGACGGTAAAGCTTTGCTGGTAAGGTACGTCATCCGGGCCATCCACTGTGAGCCGAACCATGAAATCTCCAGCTCGCGTATAGCAATGGGCAACTTTAGGTCCTTTCGAGATTGTCCCGTCGCCGAAATCCCAGTGATAGTCGAGCGCCGGTAGGCCGTTAGGGTCGGCCTGAGCAGAGAAGTTTATCGTCTCCCCTGCTTTCGACTGAGACGGGACTTGGGCCGTAATAGTTGGAGCGTTCTTGTCGACAGCAGAGTCCACCAACTTGATGACTACAGCCGATTGTGCCGGCTGATTTTGCAGCCGGATTGCGTCATCTTCGAGGGCAAAAGTCGTGCTTGAATCCATCACCGAAGTTGCGACCAACGTGGAACTAGCTGGAACTCCGAGGTCGGAGAGTCTCAAAGTGTGCGAGCGTGGTCCATCGGTCCAGTTGAAAACCGTTAAGATGCTTTGACGTGGGCTTTGCCGGAGCAAGAAAATACTCGGCTGTCCGTCTTCAGGCTCATAACTCATCAGATCCACCGGCGTCGAGGCGCGACCAGCCTTGGCCATGTTGAGTAGGTCTCGATTTTCCGCCAACGCAAGTCGGTCCTTCTCACTGCCTAGCACCAGCAGGTCATCGCCAATTTCGTACATGCCACCGGCAATCGCAGAAAGCGCAATCGAAGCTTGCGCAGTCACCAGCGAATGCGACGAGCTCTCGCCCGAATGTTCCACCAGATATGTATCAGTGATGTTGAACGCATCGGGATCATTGATGAAGAAGTTGCCGTTCATGTAGAAGCGGGCTGCGATACCGGAAGCGGCGGTCTTCGACCGCAGGAAACTATGCCCGGTGTCGGCGGAGACGCGGCCTGTGTCTACGATCCCGACGGGGTTGAGCATGGGGCTTCCATCTTTATCCAAAATTACATCGTCGCCGACCGTATCGCGGATCACCTGCAAACCTATGCGCTGGGCTTCGAGCGCAGTTGTATTTGGACGGTGGTAATAGCCCTCAATCGCCGTGGTATCCATGAAATCTAATTTGATGAAGCGAACTCCCCACTCCCGGACCAACGTCTTGTAAGTCTGGCGTAAATATTCCTGCGCGCCAGGATGCGTCGTATCGAGGGCGTAAAGTGTGTCAACGTTCTGCCCCCACAAATCCTCCAGGGGAATCGGTTGACCTTTGGCGTTGTGCACTAACCAATCCTTGTGATGTTCGTAAACCCAAGCGCGGCTGCTCACCTCGAATGGCGCTGTCCACAAGCCCACGGTGAGTCCGTCTTTCAAAATATGATGGGCCACAAACCCCATGCCGTCCGGGAATTGCGACGCGTTGGCGGTGACATACTCGCCGCGGGCATACTGATAGCCCTCATCAATCTGGAAAAAGTTGTAACCGAGAGAGTTCAAATGTTGCGACAGCCAATCGGCGTTGGCCAGCGTTTCGCCCTGATTGATCGCGGCATAGTAAGCAGTCCAACTCCACCACCCCATTGGGATCGCGCTCGAAACACGTGCATGATGGAGGCGTCGAATGGCAGAACCATAAGCGCGAAGTTGCCCTAAGTAGTCTGTCCCTGTGGCGAACATCACTCGTTCCGAGCTCATCTCTTCACCCGGATTGAGTGGAAGGCTGAGTTCGATCCGGTCGCTTGTCAGATGTTTTGGTTTAAGCGTCTCTGCTTCGCTTAAGTCTCGCTGAATCTCAGTGGTTCCCGTGGATTCTACATTGTACGATTCGATCTTAGTGTCGTTGCCTTTGCCTTCGGTCTTCAATCGCAAAAGGGTCAAGAAGCGATCCGATGTGAGTGCGCCAATAAACAAGCTCTGCTTGGTTTTCCGGTTATAGATCAGCTGGCTTCCGACACCACGATGCATTCCATCCGGAGCATCACCGAGATCGTAGATCACCAAGTCCGGCCAATCCTCACTAAAACTATCGGAGAGAATTCGTTCGTCCGATGAACTCCCACCTAAGTTAATGATCGAGTCTCCCGTCGCATCAACATTGCGGATTGCCTGCACCGATGTGACTTTACGCGTGCCGTTCTTGACTCGTACTTGAATGGCGCCGTAAGGATTTTGACTGTAGAGCTGGAGTACATAAATAAAATCGGGACTGCCGTCTAGTCCGTGGCAGGTGACTGTCAACTGCCGGCCGGAGCCAAGCGCGTCGCTGAAGGACGATTCGGAAACTGAACGCGAAGGATAATTCCCAGGCCGCAGCCACTTGTGATCAACCTGCGCCCCTACGCTTGAGTGCAGCGTGGGTTGAGCGCCAACTGGGCCGAATTGATACGATCCATCTTGGCTATTGACTGATGCGGACAAAACACTGTTAGTCAACTGCTGAGCGGAACAAAGCACCGCACCCAGCCCCAAGGTAGCAATAGTCGCGCCCCTTACGCCACACTGGAATACTGCGCGCATTTTAGGCAGGGTTTTGATCGCCCGCCTCGCCACGGTTCGCTTTCCGATCAGACAATGTATGTTGCTCATCAGCCGCTTCTCCGTTGCTGAAAGATGTCGTTAAAGAGCGAATGGCCACCGGGTTGAGAATCCCGATGACCAGGCATTCTTAAAACGAGAACTTCAGGGCAAACTGGATCTGTCGTGGAGGCCGGGCAGCCGTTAAGTTACCGAATTGTTGTGTTCCTAGTGTGGTTGCGTTATTTCCATTTTGCGGGCCGCTATCGGCGAAGAGGAAATTCGTATGGTTCAGGAAATTAAAAAATTCTGCTCGAAATTCCAGATCCGTCTTCTCTGAGGTATGGAAGAACTTGAATACCGAGAAGTCCCAAGTCTTATATCCCGGCGCCTGAATGGTGTTACGTCCAACGTTGCCGAAGGAACCCAAAGCGGGATCGGCAAATGCACATGTGTTGAACCATGCGGTCGGGGTGTGAATCCTGTCGGGGGCGAGACCGCCTTGCGACACCAGTATTTGACACTGTGGATTTGGATTGCCCGGCACGATGCCCGCCCGGTTCGGGTCCCCGACTTGATCAGGACGTTGGGAGACTCCACCGGCGCCGCCATCCGCATTTGCGAAGTTGCCGTTCGCATCGAGCACCGTAAACCAGTTGCCGCTGGACATAGATACGATATTTGCAATCTGCCAGCCTCCGACCACCTGGTTCGTAAACCCGCTCGCGCCTCCCATAAAATGTTTGCCGTGGCCAAAAGGCAGCTCGTAAATTGAGTTCAACACGAGGCGATTTCGCACGTCGAAATCAGAATTGCCGTATTCAGCCTGTGGGTCGCGGAAGTAGCGGAAGTCGCTGTTATTCTGCGTAGGGCCAAGGTTCGCGTTGGAGGCGATATCCAGCGAGTGTGCGTAGGTATAGGATGCCTGGAATTGCAATCCCTTCGCGAAGCGCTTTTCGAAGCTTGCCTGCAACGAGTTGTAATTGGAAGATCCGGTTGAACGGAACCAATCAATTCCTGTGTCGAAAACCGGGGCGCAGTTTTGGGGAGCTGCCAAAGAGCAAGGCCCCGGGGCCCCGATTAAGGTCGCAGAAATAGGCCGCCGCGGCGCTGTAGCATCATTCGGATTTGGGTCGGGGGATGCCTGGTTTCCGTTAAAGAAGGTATATAGCTTAGTCCCTTTGGAACCCGCATATGTTATCGTGAACACACTGTTCGCGGGTAGTTCACGCTCGAAGCCCAGGTGCCACTGCTGCATATACGGCGTGCGCAGATTTTTATCCACAGAGAAAAAGATAGGCGTGTTGGGATCCACGAGCGAGTTAGCAGGGAATCCGCCGGCTAGAGATGGAATCTGGCTCACCCGGCAATCTCCCGCAGAAGCGTTGGCGGTTGGGGCGCTACAGGGCGCAATAAACGATTCGTTGGTGAAGTAGGGAGGGTTGAATCCGGGACTGGGATTTGAGTACGGTCCGTTCTCCTGCCCGCCGTAGAAAATTCCATAGCCTGTTCGCAAAACGGTCTTCGGCGTAAACTGCCATGCCAGACCAATACGTGGTGCGAAGTTATTCAAGTCGGAGTTGATTAGACCCCGGCTGCCGGTCGGGCTGATCTTAACGTATTGCGATATGTAGGGTGTGAGCTGCGCAGTCTGTCCTCTCGGCACGATTATCGTGGGGTCAGCGGGATTGCTGAGGTCAAAGTTTCCCACATCGTTGAAGCGGTCTGAGACCGTGCCGAATAATTCATATCTCAATCCCAAATTTAATACCAGCGTTGGCGCGACCTTCCAATCGTCCTGTGCGTAAAACGCATAGGTGTTCCGAAAATAGTCCACGTTGTGTAGGTTGTTGATGCTGCCGCCGCTGGTAAGGCCGGCCATGAAAGAGGCAAAACCGGTCCCACCAGTGCCGATGGCCGCGGGATTGTCAGTCAATGTTGGGTCAAAAGCAAGGGTTCCGCGAGCGGCTGCCGGTTGGAAGATTGTGAACTCTTCTCGCCGAATCTCTGTCCCAAATTTCCAGGTATTGCGCCCATGTACCCAAGTCAAATTTTCCGAGAGTGTGTAGGAATTCTGAAGCTCCACCGAAGGCAGGAATGTGGGACTACCTAACGTGGCAACGTCGCTAAAAGTCAGTTGCGGCAGGCCACCAATGCCGGGCGAATACGGAACGCCGGGAAAATCAATATTCGGCTGGGCCGATACATTAGTATTCGCGTTGAGTTCCAGACGATGCGCATTCACACGGTTGTAGCCCAGCCGGAATTCATTGATCAGCGTGGGCTTGATAATGTGCGTCCAACTGGTGGCAAAGCTGCGATAGGAAAAATCCTCCTCGCCGCTGAAGAATCCACCGCCATCCGCCAGCCCGCCAAAAGTTCCGGGAATAAAGCTCGGCTGATTTTCGAAGCTGAATCGAAAAAAGGTATTGTCATTTTCATTGAATTTCTGGTCCACACGCGCGTCGAAATTGTTGCGGGTTTCCTGGCGCACTGGATTGGCAAGGAAGTTGTTCCCGCTCGAATTGATCGGCCCGGCTGCTGGATACAACGCGGCCAGACGCAGCGCCAACGGGTCGAGCGATCCACCTCCCGCCACGACCGGCTTCGCTGGAATAATATTCAGGGGCTTTCCCGATGCGTCATATTGAAAAGGAACGCCGCAATTCGTTTGTGCTAGCTTGGCGTCGAAGATCTCGCCTGCGTATGTCGGTACGCCGTTGCAATCTCTGCCGGTCACGGTGGTGTAGTCAATCAGGCTGGAAAAATCTCCTGTCCGCCACGCCGTCGGCGGCACGAATGCAGTTTGGGTCTGCGCCTGGCGCACCCGGAATCCCTCGTAATCTACAAAGAAGAACGTGCGGTTCCTGCCGTCGTACAAATTAGGCAGCAAAACTGGTCCGCCGAATGTTGCCCCAAACTGATTTTGTTGGTACTGAGGAACTGGGCCCACCGCATCAAAATAGTTCCTTCCGTCCAATTTATTGTTGCGGAGAAACTCCCACGCCGAGCCGTGCAGTTGGTTGGTCCCCGATTTGATGACCGCATTTACGATGGCTCCATTGCCGCGCCCAAACTCCGCGCTGTAGGCGTTGGTTTGTACCTTGAATTCTTGTAGAGCTTCCACCGGGGGCTGAATCACGAAGTTCGTTTCGTTGAGCAAGTCAGGCAGGTTCGAGTTGTTGTCCACTCCGTCCAGCAAGAAATTATT
>JAJPHW010000095.1 GCA_021325035.1 Terriglobia bacterium | reverse complement strand
TTCTCCGGCCGCGACACCGCCGCAGGAAAGAGCTGGGAAGCCTGGATGAAGAAATATGCCGAGAAGAAAGCGGCCGGCGAAAAGAACATCGGGCTGCATCCGGAAGCACTGGAGTAGCGTTCTTCAGTTCGGAGGCTCGGCTTATCTTACGCCTTAGCTGGTACCGTTTTTTCGTGCTTATCGTCTTGTGCGTGTGCACACATGCACAAGAAGTTTTGACTCTAGATCCGACCGCTCGCCCGCAGCGCACGACTCTTCGCTATCCCCCAGCCCCGGCTGAGAAATGTAATGACCAACACAGCTGCGTCGGTTGGGCCTCCGGAGGCGCAATGATTCTAGATGGCGCCGCTGATCCCCGGGACGGCCATGCGCTTGGGGTGTATCTCGATGAAATTACGCCAAGGCAGCTTTACCCAGATACACCATTTGAGGTTCAGTTCCGAATATTGAACACGGGGCTCAAGTCAATCAATTTGCCGATCTCTCCTGATCTGGCAGATTTGCAACCCGAGGATCCGGCAGTCGAATTCGAATATGCGAGCCTCGCACTCGTTGTAACAGTTCACGGAGCGGGCTTGGAAATCCCTCGGACCGCTTATGCCGAGCTTTATGGCTCGAAGAGTCATGACGGAACAACCGCCGCGCTAGAACCGGGGCAATGGATCAACGTAAAAGCTCGATTGAAACTGGATACGTGGCCGGTCGAGGGTGCGACTGCTATTGCGAAAGGTGGGTTTTGGCTTCGCCGTAATATATATCGGCCGCACGCAGGGGGTTCATTCACACAAATCCAAAATCTTAACCCGAATGCCACAAGTACTCCATCGCTAGAAGTTCAATTGCTTCCTCATACATTGTCTCAGTAGCTGTGCGCCGTCAGCTTCGAACCTAACCCCTACCTTGCATTCCTAGTACCAACAAAGCTCAAATTCCCAATCAACTCTTCGACTTCATCTTCATCGCCCGCAATGAAGGTAAACGAGACAATATAGCCGTGATCCAGCTCGACGAGCGAGCTCTGCTGCATGGTCAGCTTGTCTTTGTCATTGCTTGCGCCAGGCATGTCTTTGGCGAAGTCACCGCGCGCCAGCTTCTTCACTCCCACAGGAAATTCATCAGGGCCGCTCACCACCTTAAAACCCTTGGAAGCGATGAGTTCTTCCATTGGCCCGAAATAATCCGCCGCAGTTTTCAACCCCGGATAGTCCGACGCCTTCTCAGCTGCGATCACAACTGCAGAATTGACTGTGGTGCCCGGCGCATCAGGCGGGCGCTCAAATATGGCCAGCAGGACACGCGATTTGGAAGCGCTCGAATCATCCCCTTGCATATCTTGCGTGCGCTCAACCCATCCGAAAGGAATTTTGTAGCTTAAGGCGAAAGTGGAATTGCGATAAACACCGTCCGCGATCTCCCCCAGTGTTGGGTCAATCGTGATATGGGCAGGTTTTGATTTGGCACTGCTGGAGGATGTTTGGGCGCTTAATACGGCCGCAGAGAGCAAAGAAGCGCATAGAAACACCTTGAGGCGCGGCCATCTCATAACTTGATGTTACAGGATGATTCGCGCCCCACGAGATCGTTTTAAGCTGCTTTGGCCATTTGCGGCTGGGCGCAGTATGCGCAACGCCGCGCATCAATGGGAATTTCGCTCAGACATTCAGTGCATTTCTTGGTAGTGGGATCGGCCGGCGCGGGATCTTTGCGGGTACGGGCAATCAATGCATTCACAGGCGTTACCACGAAGAAGTAGATTGCCGCTGCAACCAGCACGAAGGCGACCACGGCGTTGATGAAATCACCGACGGGGAAGGCTGTGGTGCCGATGGTAAAGCCAAGAGAAGAAAAATCGGGCTTACCGACCACTGCGGCAATGAGCGGGGTTATGAGGTCTTTGACGAGTGCCGTAACCACGGTTCCAAAAGCCGCGCCCATCACGACGCCGACGGCCAAATCCACCACGTTGCCCCGAAGCACGAATTGCTTGAATCCACTGAGCATGGAAATCCTCCGAGAAGAAAGAATGGCTGCAACTCTACGACTGCAGGGCTTGGCGCGTCAAGGCTTAACTAAGCAAGCTCAAATCCGCATGGGCATGACGATATAGCGGTACTTGTAATCCTCGCCTTCGGCAGGGCGCAACTGCCCGGCGGATTGTGCGTCTTTCAACTCCAGCTTCACATCCGTTCCACCGGTAGCTTTCAAGAAATCCAAAAGATACTGCGCATTGAAGCCGATGGCCAACGGGTCTCCGTTGTAATCCACTTCCAGCGAATCTTCGGATTCACCGGTTTCTGTGGAAGAAGCCGAAAGCTTCAACTCCCCTTTTTCCAGCTTGATGCGCACGGCGCGCGAGCGCTCATCGGCAAACTGGGCCACTCGGGAAATGGCTGCCATCAGCTCTGTGCCTTGCAAGGCAATGCTCTTGCTTACATCCTTGGGCAGGACGGCTTCATAATTCGGGAATTGACCCGTGAGTTGACGGGAAGTCAGCAAACGCCCGCCGATGCGGAAGAATAGCGTGGAGTCATCTTTCGCGAATTCGATCGTGTCGGCATCGGTCGAATCTAGCAGCGACTTAAGTTCATCCATCGCCTTCTTGGGCACCAGCGTTTTCATTTCGCCGGAAACGCCTTCAAATTTTTCTCCGCTGCGTTCGATGTGGGCCAAACGATGCCCATCTGTGGCCACCATGGTGATGGATTCCGGTTTAAGCACCATCAGCGCGCCATTCAGGGTATAACGCGATTCTTCGCTGGCGATGGCGAAGCCTGTTTTCGCGATCATGGACAACAAAATTTGCGTGGGAATCTTGACGACGCCAGTGGTAGGAAATACCGGCAGGCTGGGGAAATTCGATTTCGCCATGCCGACCATTTTGGTATTTGAACGTCCACAGCGAATACTGACCCAGTGGTTTTCCAGCAACTTGATCGTAATGTCTGCGTCAGGAAGAAGCTTTACGTAATCATGCAGCTTACGCGCCGGAATGGTGCAGGAGCCCTCTTTTTTCACCTTGGCCGTGCACGACGTGCGCAGGCTGAGATCAAGGTCGGTCGCAGTAAGCGATAGTTTGTCGCCAGCAGCCTCGAACAAATAATTGGAAAGAATGGGGATTGTGGTCTTGCGCTCGACCACCCCTTGAGTGGCGGTTAATTCGCGCAGGAGTTCCTGCTTGCTAAGTGTAATTTCCATGGTCGAGGTACCTGCTACAGACGCTATGGCTTCTACCGGCATAAGACTAGGCTCTCCCTGGCGGTGGAGCTACTTTGAATACTTCTCTTATATCAAATAAAAAACTAATAAAACCAGCAGTAACAGTAGGTGATGCGAAAAAGTGGAAATCTAACCCAAACCTAACTACGCCATTCGCTTACCACAGTACTGCTCATGTACAAAATAGAGCCCAATTTCATCGTCCTACACTGGGCAACGTGGTTAGAACTTTTGTTTCGATGCTACTCATCCACAGGTTCCACAAGCGCCCCACAGCTATCTCGTGGAAGAACCGGGCCAGACGAGGAAATCACCGTTAAAACGCGATTTATCCGCCTAATTGCTCAGTCATTTTATTCAGTAACCTGTTCAAATCTTTGTCGTCTTTGCGTGCGTTCTCAATCTTCTCGACCGAGTGGAGCACGGTGGTGTGATGCTTGCCGCCGAACTGACGCCCGATTTCCGGCAAAGAAGCTTCGGTCAGATGCTTCGCCAAATACATGGCGATCTGCCGCGGATAAACGATGGAACGCGAATTATTCTTGGCTTTGATTTCCACCAGGCGCAGGCCGAATTGTTCGGCGACAGCTTTCTGAATGGATTCAATCGTGACCTTGCGGGCCTGCGAATCAATAAAGTTCTTCAGAACTTGCTGTGCGTAGGGCAGGGTTATCTCGGCGCCAATCAGCGAGGAGTGGGCAACAAGCCGAATCAGCGCACCTTCCAATTCGCGCACGTTCGAGCGAATGTTGGAAGCGATGTAAAGTGCGACGTCCGTGGGCAGCGTGACTTTTTCCTGGTCCGACTTCTTCTGAAGAATCGCAACTTTCGTTTCAAGATCGGGCGGCTGAATGTCGGCGATCAGGCCCCATTCGAAGCGGCTCCGCAGACGGTCTTCCACCTCGGCCAGCTCTTTGGGAGGACGATCACTAGCGATCACGATTTGCTTCATGGACTCATGCAGAGCGTTGAAGGTGTGGAAGAACTCTTCCTGCGTACGTTCTTTCTGGGCCAAAAACTGAATGTCATCAATCAGAAGGACATCCATGCCGCGGAATTTGTCGCGGAAGCTCGTCATCTTGTCATAGCGCAGCGAATTGATCATCTCGTTGGTGAACTTTTCGCTGGAGACATAGCAGATGGCCGCTTGCGGCTGCCGGCGCTTGATTTCGTGGCCAATCGCCTGCATAAGATGGGTTTTCCCCATGCCGACGCCGCCGTACAAAAAGAGCGGATTGTAGGCTTTAGAGGGCCGTTCGGCGACGGCTTGGCAAGCGGCATGGGCGAATTGATTGGCGCTGCCGATGACAAATGCGTCAAAGGTATAGCGCGGATTCAATTGGGCTGCGCCATCCCAGTCAAAGCGCGATTGGGTTGGGTGCGATACCCCGGTTGCAGGACGAGAGGAAAGGCCGCCATCATGACGCACGGGCGTGGCTGCTGGGTCATCCTCAGGAGTCACAAACTTCACATCCTGGTATTCGAGGCCCAGATTGTCGAGGGCCTCTTGAATCAAATCCGCATACTTGTCACCCACATGACGGAACTCGGCCGTGGGGACGCGAACGAACAAGATGCCACCCGTTGTGTGACTGTAGCGAGTTGGTTTGAGCCAAGTGTCGTAGGAATGGCGATTGATTTTTTTCTCAAGCGCATCGAGGATGCGCAACCACGGATTGGGAGCGAGGCTTGTGCTGGAGACAGACATAAAGTTCATGGGGGCTCACCAAAAATGATTCGGCAGCCAGCTAATTAAACCGTACAGATAAAAACGCCGCCCCGGCAAATTCCGTTCACCAACAACTCTGAAAAAATGCCATTTGAATCACGCGGGACAGAGCGGCATAGTAGCACAAAAATTTTCAGAGTGTGGAAATCTTTGCAAAGGACTCGTAACTGCGCTCTGTAGATTGAAAACATCCGCGAAACCTCTGTCAAGTATTCAAACTGTAACTGTCGCGGGGATTGTGCAATGTTGCGGAAACCAAATCTGCCAGCAGTTTGCCCGCCTGCGAAGCGTCGTTTATACTCATAGTTTGTCTTTACGCTATCAAACGAGTTAGGAGCAGCTAGTTTCCATGCCCAAACGTACTTTCCAACCCAACCGGCGTCGCCGCTCAAAGGTCCATGGCTTTCGCACGCGTATGAAAACCAAGAGCGGGGCCGCAGTCATCTCGCGTCGGCGCGCCAAAGGCCGCAAGCGGGTTTCCGTGAAGCCTGGCTTCCGCGAATAACGTGACCCCCTGTCGTTGCGGAATTGTGATTCTGCATTCCGAGTTCGGATCATAAGATGGCGGGCAGTAGCGGTCGTGACGAGTCTCGTGCTGTTCAGAAGCCGAGACTGCCGAAAACAAGCCGGATTCTGCGTCATGCTGATTTTGAACGGGTTTACAAGCAAGGCAAACGGCATTTTGCCGCAAACATGACCGTGTTTTATCTGGAACGAAGCAAGGACCTGAGCGCCCGGATCGGCTTTACCGTTGGCCGCGCTTTGGGTGGGGCTGTGCAACGCAACCGGATGAGGCGACGCTTACGCGAAGCGGTCCGGATTCATGGGCTGCCAGAAGCGCCGGTGGATATCGTGGTCAATCCGAAAAAATCGCTATTGACGGCAGATTTCACAGCAGTGCAGGAGCAAGTCGCCCGCGCGATGGAAGTGATCGCAAAAGTGGGCGACAAGATAGTGAAGGGCAAAGCATGAATTTCACGCCGAAAAAAATTGTTTTAGCCTTGCTGCGCGGATATAAGTTTGCGGTCTCGCCGATGTTTTTGCCGGCGTGCCGTTATGTGCCGACCTGTTCGGAATATGCTATGGAGGCGGTTGAGCATTACGGAGCGCTGCAAGGTAGCTGGATGGCTCTGCGACGGGTGTTGCGTTGCCATCCCTTCGTGAAGGGTGGCTACGACCCGGTGCAAATAGCTGAACCTCATCAAGAAATTTGCCACCACTGATTTATTGAGCAGATCAATTGCCTGAATATCAAAATCCGCAGCAGGACCCGGGAAGCGAACGTCGGCTTCTGATCGTATTTGCTCTGACTTTCTTCGTGATTTTGCTGGCACAGCCGTTGCTGAAGAAATATCTTCCGCAACCGCCTGCCCCGGCTGCTGCCAAACAAACAGAGTTGCCGGCAGCGCTTCCCCAAGTTGCGCAGAACAGCACAATTCAGGGCACGGTTTCTAAGGTAAATGCCGCGCCGGGTGGGGAGAAGCAGGCAACAGCAGAGACGGAAACTGTGGTTGAGAACAATTTCTATCGCATCACGTTCACCAACCGTGGTGCGCAGGTCAAGTCCTGGATCCTAAAAAAATATGACGATGACGCCGGCCATCCTCTTGATTTGGTAAATCAAGCCGCATCAGCGCAATATGGCTACCCGCTTTCGTTGTGGACCTATGATGAAGCTCAGCGCAATCAACTGAACTCCGCGCTTTATGTTGCATCGTCCAGCGGTGCAATCAATGCTCCAGCTGATCTAACCTTTGAATACTCCGCCCAAAATCTCTTGGTCCGTAAGACATTTCATTTCGATAACTCTTACGTGATTGGAGTTGAAACCTCAGTCGTCTCCGGCGGTAGCACGGTGACTGCGTATCCAGCATGGCCGGCTGGTTTAGGAGACGAGAATTCCCCGATTAGTTTCCATGCCGCACAAATCGAGTACCAGTTCAACGACAAAACGACGCAGGTCCCGATTAAGAAAGTTAGCGGCGGAGCTACCGAGCATGGTCCTTACAACTGGGCCGGAGTCGGAGATTCTTACTTCGCGGCAGTTTTTCTACCTGCGAACCCGCAAAACGTAACTCTGATTACGCTGCGAAACGCATTGCAAATCCCCAAAAATCCGTCGAAACCGAGCGACGGCACAACGCCAACGGATGTTCTCGGGGCGGCTGTAGGAAATCCGTCGGGCGTAACCAGTAACCGGCTCTATGTCGGGCCGAAATCTCTGGATGTTTTGCAATCCATTCCTGTACCGACAATTGCCGGAGCGGAACAAGACCTGCGCACGCTGATTAACTTCGGCACGTTCAGCTTTATCGCCAAACCCCTTTTCGCATGGCTGCGCTGGACCTACAAGTACACGCATAACTGGGGATGGGCCATCGTTCTGCAGACGCTGGTCATCACGCTCGCCCTTTTACCTCTGCGCATCTCCAGCATGAAATCTGCGCTGAAAATGCAGCGAATTCAGCCGCAGATGAATGCGATCAAAGACAAGTACAAAAAGTACTCCATGCGCGACCCGCGGCGGCAGGAGATGAACGTCGAAATTGGCGCGCTCATGAAGCAGGAAGGCGTGAGCCCGCTTGGCGGCTGCCTGCCGCTGGTGATCCAACTGCCTTTCATCTGGGCCTATTACAAAATGCTCGGCGTTGCCATTGATCTGCGGCACGCGCACTGGTTTTGGATCAGTGATTTGTCATCTCGCGATCCCTATTTCCTGCTGCCCATCGTTCTCGTCATTAGCATGGTCATCACCCAGCGCATGACGCCGCAGACTGGCATGGATCCGGCACAACAAAAGATGATGAACATCACCATGCCGCTGATGATGGGTTTTATTTTCTTCAATTTGGCGGCTGGATTGAATCTTTACTACGCCGAAAGCAATTTGATTACGATTATTCAGCAGGCAGTAATGAACCGCACCAGTTTGGGCCGCGAGATGCGCGAAATTGCGGCCAAACGCGCGCGCAAGAAACAACTCAAATAAATTTCTTATGCCTATACCCGATAAAATTGCGGCAGCCAACAAGATCAATGAATTCTTGACAGGCATCGTGAAGCACGGCGGCCTGCGCCTGAAATATAGGATCACCGTTGATCCGCCACTGCCGGAAGAACGCGATTGGGAACGTCCGGAGATCCTCGTGGAGTTCGCAGGCCCGGACTCTTCGCTTTTGCTGGATCGCGGAGGAGAAGTTCTCCGCGCGATTGAATTGCTCGCCATCGAGATGCTGCGTTTGCCCGGCAACGAGCACGAGAAAATTTCCTTCGATTGCAACAACCACCGCTCCATGCGAATTGAAGAATTGCGCATCGCCGCGGGGGTTGCAGCCGAGAGAGTGCGTAAGACAGGTTCTCCCTATGAGTTCGCGCCGATGTCATCGCGGGAGCGGCGGATTGTGCACCTAGCGTTACGGAGCTTCGAGGATCTGCATACTGAGAGCCAGGGCGAAGGCAGCCGAAGGTGTCTGGTGGTTTATCCCAAAAATTACAAACAGGAAGGAAAGGCTCGCTAAGTCTTTAAGAACTTAAAGCTCCTGGACTTCCTGCAACCGGCCCGTTTTCACGTCATAGATAAATCCGCGGACTGGAATTTCCTTCGGAATCCAGGGATGGGTCTTCACTTTCCTGATTTGCTCGCGTACATTCTGCTCTAGGTTATCGAAGGCGTGGAAGGGCAGAGGCTTGTCCGGCTCTGCACCGGTTTTCTTCCGCATTTCGGCCTGCAATTCTTCCTCATTTTTTTTAAGGAGTCCGCAATCGGTGTGGTTGATGATGACGAATTCCTGCGTGCCGAGAAGATGATGCGACACAATCAACGAACGGATCGCGTCTTCCGTCGCAATCCCGCCAGCATTGCGTATCATGTGCGCATCACCCAACTTTACTCCCATGCACATTTCAAAAAGAATGCGTGAATCCATGCAGGCGAGGATGGCGAGCTTGCGCCGGGGCTGCACTGCGAGAGTGCCAAAATCGAAATGGCTGGCAAAGTTTTTATTAGCTTGAATAAGTTCGTCGGTAACGGACAAAGAGCACTCCCTTTATTAAAATCGCAGCCGGTAAACGCTACAATCTTGTTCGTGGCTGCCGTAAATCTCGATGACACTATTGTAGCGGTAGCGACCCCGCCCGGGCATGGCGGTATCGGGGTTGTGCGTCTTTCGGGTACCGAAGCGATTGCAATCGCGAAGCCCATGCTTAGGCTAAAGCACGAATTACAAGCAGGGCGGGCTATCTTCGGCGAACTGATTGAGGCGAGTGAAGACCAAGGCTCTCCGGATCGCATTGACGAAGTCGTCGTTACGTACTTTGCCAAACCTCATTCCTACACAACCGATGACGTTGTTGAGATTGCAGCCCACGGTTCTCCCGTCGTTATGCGTCACATTGTAGAGATGGCAATCGCCCGGGGCGCGCGTCTCGCCGAACCGGGTGAATTCACCATGCGTGCTTTTCTCAATGGACGCATTGATTTAACGCAGGCCGAGGCGGTGCGCGATCTCATCGAATCGCAGACTTTGTACCAAGCGCAGGTTGCCGCCCAGCAACTGAACGGAGCTTTGTCGCGCCGCTTGCAGCCGATCAAACAGCAACTAGTCGAATTGATCGCCACGCTCGAAGCTGGAATTGATTTTGCGGAAGACGATGTGTCAGTGCTTCCAGCAGAACAAATTCTTGCGCGAATCGGCGCTGTGCGTGCGCCACTAGAGGCCCTGGCCAATTCTTTTACGTACGGCAAACTTGTCCATGAAGGTTTGACGCTGGCAATCGTCGGACGACCTAATGTCGGCAAGTCGAGTTTGTTTAACTGTCTTGTTGAGCGTGAACGGGCCATCGTTACGGCACTCCCCGGAACCACACGCGATCTCGTCAGCGAAACGGTGGCCATTGCAGGCATCCCCATTCGCTTGATTGACACAGCAGGGATCCGCCAGACAGAGGATGAAATCGAACAAATCGGAATCCAGAAATCACGGGAGGCGCTCGCCGATGCAGACTTAGTTTTGATGGTAACGGACGTGTCTCAACCAAATCATGAAGAAGACCAGAAACTGCTTGCATTCATCGAAAACCGCGCAGCGATTTTCGTGGAAAACAAATCTGATCTCGTGGCAAAAAGCACAAGCGCACTCCAAGAGGATCGCGTGCGCACGTCAACTATTACAGGGGAGGGCATTGCTCAACTGCGCGAGGCGATAATGCGCAACGTTGGGGGCGAGGGCGGCCCTGCAATAAACGCAGGTTTTCTTACCAATTCCCGCCATCAAGGTCTCGTCACACAGTCCCTTGCTGCGCTGGATGTGGCAAAATCCGCGGTTGCGGCCGAGGTTCCTCACGAAATGATTTTGCTGGATCTTTACAACGCCTTGCGTCCGCTGGACGAAATTACCGGTGCGACAACCGCAGACGATATCTTGAACTTGATTTTCAGCCGGTTTTGTATCGGAAAATGAATTACAGCGGGGATAACGCATCAAATTATCTGCTCCGCCCGTTCTTCTCCTAAATCGTCTAGTAACCCAGCATCGGACAAATCCATCGCGTGGGAGTTTTCCCAGTCGTGGTGAACAATTTTGTGAACGCGGTTCACAACATCTTCATCGCGGACTTCAATCGCAAGTTCGCGGCGGCTGTTGAAGCTGCCGGGTGCGAGATTGATGGAGCCGACAATGGCACGTACATGGTCAGCAAACAATAACTTAGCGTGCAATTTAAGTCCTTTGACCTTGTGCACCTTCACTCCAACGTCATCAAGGACGCGTAGGCCTGCCACGCCTTCAATAACTTTTTCCTGCTTAAGCGTATGCGGAGAGCGCGCCATGATGTGCACTTTCACACCGCGGCGGTTTGCCCGCACAAGGTGCTCAATAATCAGCGGATCTTGATAACGCTCGTTCTGCACCCAGAGAGAATGTTTGGCTTCATCAATGAATGCCGCGATTCTTTGACGGGCGTTGCCCACACACCAAATCATGTGCGAATGTTCTCCGGGGTTAAACGGCTGCCGCGCCCAATCTGCTTCAAAACACTCGATGATTTCCTTGACTTCATGCGCATGAGATGTGACCACGGCATAGTCACGCGCAGCGGCCAGATTTTTGGCATCCCAGTTGAGGGACATGATCCATGCGGTCTCGTCGTCAATAATCATGGACTTTTCGTGTGTCAGTTCGAAGGCCGGATTGCTGTCAATGACTTCGATTCCGGCGTGCAACAAATTATTGCGGGTTTCGTTGTTTTCCTTTTCACCATCGCGCCGGGAAGGATTCAACATGATGCGGACCTTGACTCCACGCTGGTGCGCTTTGATGACGGCTGCGAGAATTTGCGGGTCAGAGAAAAGGAACATCTTTACCCGCAGCGATTTCTCGGCATGCTGAATGGCTTCAAGAATCGGCTGCGCGGAATCATCGGGCAATACCACCAGAAATCTGGACACGAAATTCTCCTTGCTTAAATACCCAATCTTCTCCGGCGGGCTGCCTGGAAGCGGTTCCGTCAGCTATTGATTATGCACTGTATCAGCTTCGAACTGCGCGCGATGCAGGCCCGCATAAATGCCATTCAAGCGCAGCAATTCATCATGGGTCCCGTGCTCGGCAACAACGCCTCCCGAGATGACGATAATTTGATCGGCATCTCGAATTGTAGTCAGGCGGTGCGCGATGGTGATGACGGTACGGCCTTTCATCAATCGCTCAAGTGCATCAATCACAAGTCTTTCGGATTCAGTGTCGAGGGCCGCCGTGGGCTCGTCCAACAGTAAAATCGGGCTGTTGCGGACGAGCACGCGAGCGATGCCGATTCGCTGACGCTGTCCTCCGGATAACGTAAGTCCACGCTCGCCGACCATGGTTTCATAGCCATTTGGCATCAAGTCAATGAACTCGGCGGCGTTGGCCAAACGGGCCGCTTCGACAATTTCTGCGCGCGTCGCGCTAGGCCGCCCAAAGGCGATGTTATCCAAGATCGTTCCGCGAAAAAGGACAGTATCCTGCAACACATAGCCGATCTGGTCGCGAAGTGGATGCAATTTGTAATCACGGACATCGTGGCCGTCAATGAAAATTTTCCCCCCAGTGGCATCGTAAAAGCGCGGAATTAGGCTGACTACTGTGGATTTGCCGCTGCCAGTGGGCCCGACAATACCCACAAGTTCCCCCGGCTTGATATGAAAACTTACGTCAGTCAGGATGGGCGTATTTTCCGAGTATTGGAATGCGACGTGGTTGAAGACAATTTCGCCCTTTATGTTGCGAGGCTCAATCGCATTAGGCCGCTCGGGAATAATTTCATCGGTATCGAGAATCGTGCGGATTCGCTCAACGCCGACTGCGGCCTGCGCGATCGCATTGGTCGTGGTGGCCAGGTCTTTTACAGGCTTGAAGAACTTGGAGAGGTAGGAAAGATAAACGGTGAGGGCGCCGACCGTCATAGCTCCAGTGAGGATCAGCAAAGAGCCGCGCCATAAGACAATTGCAGTGCATAAGGCAACCGTAATCGCGACCATTGGAGAAAGGAGCGACTTCACCCGGCGCGCCGCAAGCGCCGCGTCCACAGTGGCCTGACTGACGGCAGTAAGCTGTTCTTCTTGCGACTTTTGGCCATCGAAGGCTTTGATGACCTGCATGGATTCCAGCCCTTGCTGAACAACCGAAACGATTTCCGCCTGCTGATTGCGCACCTGCCTCGTGGCTTTTTTCACCGCACGCTTAAAGCGTGAAACAAAAAGTAGCAATACAGGGGTGACCGCCAGCGCAATCAGGGTGAAATCCCAATTCAGCCAGAACATCAGCACCAGCATGCTCAGAATGGTGAGCATATCCACAAAAATATCCAGTGTGGATGACGACGCGAATCCCTGAATCGTCTGCACATCCGTCGTAATGATGCTCAATAGCGTGCTGATTTTTTGGGAGTTGTAATAGCCGAGAGAAAGCCGTTGTAAGTGATGAAACACGCGAATCCGCAGATCGTGGGCAACATACTGGCCGGCGCTTTCAGTAAAGTAGTTATCGATATAACTAGCCAAAGCGCCGATGACCGCGATCACAACCGTTGCCACGCCCGCCAGCAGCGCAAGATGCAGTTTGTTTTCTGTGTTTAACCAGGGCCCCAGGACATCCCGCAACCAAACAGGTAATTTGTGATTGCCTGCGACATTATCAATGACAATTTTCAAAGGCCACGGCGCAGCGAGGCTCATCACCGTCTCAACCAGCATCGCGATGAAAATTATGACCAGCGTGCCGCGGTAAGGACGAATCAGTTGGAGGATTAGCTTTTGCATCCCACAGTTCCTCTAATTAGCACGCAACGAATAGGCATGTCTGTCTGAAATCAAGCTGCGCAGACATTATTGCAAGAGTTGGCAGGAGCGCAAACGTCCACAAATAAAAAAGCGCTTGGCTGTGCCAAGCGCCGTTCATACCACGAAGCTACTTTAATTACCTTTTAATAACCCATATACAGTAAGCCGCTGGACCGCCGGGACATAAACTTTGCCATTTGCAATTGTGGGAACTGTGAATTTGACGGCTCCGCCCGCATCGTCGCGGCTATTCTGTTTGCTGTTGTAGAGTTCCGTCGCCAGGTTCGTAGCATCGTATGCGTGCAGAATGGCGGAACCGGTGCCGTACGCGTCGGTTTGCAATGTCCAGACGATTCCGTTGGCATTGCCATTGGCGGAAATCGAAGGCGTGGGGCCGGGAAAGTTGTAGTAAGTCCCAGATACGGAAACCGCGCCTGACGACAACAGGCCTGATTCCGGATCAAAAGTGTACTGTCGTAGAAAGTCATAGCTGCCGCCGAAGTACACGTTATTGTTCCAAAAAGCAGGCGTGGACCAGAGGCCGCCGACAGCATTTTCTAAATCTTGAACAATCTGACTGTTGTTGTTCTGGTTGTAATGACCCATGTTGTCGCGGTTTACGAGATAGATGGAGCCTTGTTTGCCTGCTTCCACCAGCAGATGTTTGTGTGGCCCCTTGGTCTGATCAGGCAAAAGCAAGACGCCGCCAGAACCGAGGTCCGTATCGTTGTCATCCAGGCGTTGTTGGTCGTCAGGAGTGAAGTAATCGGTGAGTGGAATCAGATGCTGCGAACCGGGAGTTAGCTTTACGATACTGTCGCCGAAATCGGTCGAACCATCATATGTGCCGTTTCCGGTAGCGACAAAAATGTTGGATCCATCCCCGGCCAAACCAGTTCCGCTTTGCCAGACGCCGGCATCGGTTCCATTGGGATCCGCGTTCCAGATGTTTTTCTGCTGAAGGGTGTTCTCATCGTAGGCCATGATCCAGCCATGGTAGGGGCCGTTGTCGCAGTGCGACGCCCAACCGATGTAAATGGTTCCATTCTGCAACAGAAGCCCTGGACGCTGAGCATTGCGCAGAGGATTGAAATTCACGAGGCCGTTGTTCGAACCGGCGCCATTGCCTTTAACGCTGGCCTTGATTTCTACCGGAGAATTGCTGCGTTCCTGGCCGGTTGTGATGTCGAGGGCATGAAGCCGCTGAACAACGTGCGATCCCTCACGGGTTTTGGCCACGACATAGATAGTCCCCGAAGCGGGATCAATCACTGGCGTGCTGGTAATGCCAATTTCCGGGACCAAATCTCCGCACTGCACAACCTTGCTCGAAACCGAGACTACATCTGGAGGATTAAGGAAGCTTGTGTACCACAAAGGTTTGGCATTCGTTCCTTTTGCGTTGTCCGCGTCGAAGGCGAAAACGGTGTCATGTTCGCTGACAACATAAATCACATTGTGCGTAACCCCATGGATGTTTACGTTGGGCATGTAAAGCGGTTGAGCATAGACGTAACCATCCACGTAGTGGGTAAACAATTTTCCGAACTGCTGTGAGTTAACGTTGGAGGGCGTCAAAATTGTCTCGCTGGTATTCTGGCCATCGCGATGATTGTCGTTACGCGAAGTCGTTACGCTCACTTGAGCTGCACTGGAGAGAGCAAGAATTAAATTTAAGCCAAATATGCTGACACTTAGAGCGACGCGGAAACCCGGCTTCATGACTGCTCCTTAAAGTTAACTGACAGCGGCAAAACGAGGGGGTGAGCTTAACAGATATAGAACTGGCTTTATGATGACAGACTCACCCATCCTGCGGATAGAGCCTTTCTTCCCTAATTACCGCATTTTCTTGTACTTACTAGAATCTATCGTTGCATCGCCCCCGGTGCTACAATTTTGCAGGCAAGGTTTGACCTCTAAATCGTTCCCAAAGAGGGCAGAAAACCACAAATGGTAACCGGGCGACTCGAGACGATCGGTATTTTGCTGGGCACAGCGCTAGCTTTGACCTCGGCGGCCCAAGCATCCGATGATGCGGTCCATCGCCGGCCGATGATGCGCCCTACCATCGCCGCGACGCCTGTACTACCAGTTCCTGCGCAGAATATCCCCGTCACGCCGCTCACATTGCAGCAAGAGCCTGCTTTACCTCCACAGGTGACGTACCGGGGCGGCCAGTTAAGTATTGCGGCGCAAAATTCCACCTTGGGCGATATTTTACGGGCGATCCGCACGCAAACCGGTGCGGTCATGGACGTCCCAGGAAATCCTAATGACCGGGTCGTAGGCAATTTCGGCCCCGGTCCAGCTCGCGATGTTCTAGCAGCATTACTTAACGGTTCACGCTACAACTATGTTTTGTTGGGATCAGCCACGAACCCCGACTCTTTGGAGCACGTGATTTTGACTCCTTCGACGGGCGGAGCGAGTGCAATATCGGCGCCACCACCACAAAATCCAGAACAGGCACAGCAGGCGCCGACACCTGGCACTCCTGGCGGCGACGTCGAACAACCCGAAGACGCCTTCGGCACTCTGGATGCGGGCAATACTGATGAACAGCAGCCGCCAGATGTAGATGCGCAAGGCGACAATCAAGCCGCGCAGTCGGATGACAACAATAACGGCTTCCAGCCGGGCGCACCGAACCCCGGAGGCGTGCGTTCTCCTCAGCAGCTCTTTCAGGAATTACAGCAGCGCCAACAACAGGGCCAAAATGGCCAGCTTTTCCAGGGTGGCCCAGCCCCAACCTTACCCAACCAGCCTCTACAGCAACAATAGATTATTGCGTGATGGTTTCCGTTTTGCTATTGGTCTTCAACTTGAAGGCGCCGTCTGAAATATTTTTGTTGATTTGAATATCTGAATATTTTGCCAGCCGGTAACCCGACGCTTCATACATCTTTTGTTGGATGGAAATTCCGCGGGCGGGATCAATCCACAGCGTAATACGCGATACGCTATTGCGTACTTTCTCTGATTTCGGAACGAGGTCCAGAACGTCAGCGTTTACATCGCCGACTCTTTCCTTGCCCTTGTACGTCACGTCGAATGTCTTTAGCATATCGTGACCGGAGCCGCCGAAACCCAGAACCAAAAACGTCTCGAATTCTTCTCGATTTTTCGCCGCGCTGTGAACTGTCACGCGGTTGATGCCGGTTTCGTAAAGCTGAATCTTGTCGTCGGCAAAGAGCACATATTTGGGTGGCTTCGGTTCGCTCACATCCGCTGCCATTTCAATTTGCGATCCAGCGCGGCGGAAGTAAATTTTCCCCTTCTGCGTATCTACGACATCGTTGATTGCAGTTTCGAATTGCACCCATTCAAAACTTGCCTCGGTGGTGTGGAACTTCGCCGAAGCCGCATCCATGCTCTTGAGCACCGGTTCAAGATCCGCTGAGGTTTTGCTGGGTATCGCTTGCTGTGCGTTTAAAACGCCAACTAGCAGGCACAACATGAAAAAAATTCGGACAAGGTGTCGAGTCATAAGCGCCTATCGCCGTACCCAGACGCGGTATTTGGTTACGCGCCCGGATGAATCACGAACAGCTTCATACCTTGAGATGCTGATTTCGCCTGCGATGGGCTCGATAATCTTGTGCAGTTCTGCCTGTACCGCAGTATCGCTGGTGGCTGTAACAGCTGAACCGTCAATCTGATAGATGAATCCGCCGGCAGAATCCGGCATGACGATCACACCCGTCGGCTGTGGAATGCGTTCCGTGGGTTTGTCTTTAAAGTTGATGACGCGGGGAGAGATAAACACGAAGAGCAGAATCAGCGTCACCATAATGTCGTACTGAATGGTTCCCCGCTCGTACGACCACAAGACGAAGTCGCGGATTGTGCGCCCAATCGTTTTCATTGGCAACTCCGGCGTAGCTACAGCCGGATTGGCGATTGCTCTGCTCAAGTCTAGTTACTACTCCTTACCTGCGCAATGTCAGAACTTCTTGGGTGTAATCCGTTCTGCACCCATATAAGGCCGCAACGCCTCGGGAATCAACACACTTCCATCCGCCTGCTGATAATTCTCAATGATCGCCACCCAGGTGCGCCCAACGGCGAGAGCGCTGCCATTCAATGTATGCACAAACTCCGGCTTGCCCTTGCCATCCGGACGATAGCGAATATTGGCCCGGCGGGCCTGGTACGCTTCAAAATTCGAGCACGAAGAAATCTCGCGGAACAATCCTTGTCCCGGAAGCCAGACTTCTAAGTCGTAAGTCTTTGCCGAAGATGGCCCCATATCACCCGTGCTCAGCGCCATCACGCGATAATGCAGGCCGAGCTTTTGCAGGACCATCTCTGCGTTGCGCGTCAGCTTTTCCAGTTCGTTATAGGAATCTTCAGGTTTGGAAAATTTCACCAGCTCAACTTTTTGAAATTGGTGCTGCCGGATAATTCCGCGCACGTCTTTTCCGTAGGATCCGGCTTCGCTGCGGAAACACGGCGTGTAAGCCGTCAGCGAAATCGGCAATCTCGTACCGTCCAACACTTCATCTCGATAAAGATTTGTGACTGGAACTTCAGCGGTCGGAATCAGCCAAAAATCTTTTTCACCATGAGGCACCCGAAACAAATCCGCCGCAAACTTCGGCAACTGCCCCGTGCCCCGCATGGAATCGGAATTGACCATGTAAGGCGGCAGCACTTCGGTGTACCCATGCTCGCCGGTGTGGAGGTCGAGCATAAAGTTCGCGAGAGCCCGCTCCATGCGCGCGCCTAAATCCCAATAAACGGCGAAGCGCGCTCCCGTCAGTTTTACCGCTCGCTGCAAATCGAGTACGCCCAATTCCTCACCCAGCTCCCAATGGGGCTTGGGGGCGAAATCAAATTTCGGAGGCGCGCCCCACTGCCGCTCAAGCCTATTGTCATCCGCGCTTTTGCCGACGGGCACACTGCTATGTGGCAGATTCGGAATGCCTAGCAGAATTTCGCGCAAGCGCGCGTCGTAATCTTCCGCCGACTTTTCCAACTCCGCGATCTTTTCACGGGAATTCTTTGTCTCAGCGACGAGCGCAGAAGCATCCTGTCCACTCTTCTTCAGCTTCGCGATTTCTTCGGTGACTTTATTGCGCTGGGCTTTCAGTGTCTCGGCCGCGGTGATTGCCTGCCGGCGTTCGGCATCCACCGACGCAAAATCGCGTAATACCTCCGCCGGATTCATGCCACGCTGGCGCAGTTTTTCCTCAACTAGCGGCAGGTTTTCCCGTACAAAGTTCAAATCGAGCATGGATGATTAACTGTACCGAAAAATAGCCTGGTCTGCACGTCTGGACTTTCCTAACCACACATTGGGTTGTCCCTAAAGACCGCGTTTTCACCAGCGGGTCGAGGAATGCATAGACGCTCCGCGCAAGATCCCTCGCTGCGCTTGAAAAGCAGCTGCGCTCGGGATGACGATTGTTAAGAAAATATGGGTAACAATGCATGCCCAAAAACCACGTGCATCGCCCATTTCCAAGTGAGATAATCAAACCGATATCGGCATTTAATATGCCCACCCGCCTGCATCTCGCTCTGCTCGCCGCCCTCGCGCTTCTGGTCGCAATTCCCCAAAATTGCTATGCGCAGATGCGCGGCTTTGGAGTGCAGCCCGGATCCGCCCCACGGGGCGAACTGCACGGAGCACCCTGGCGCGGTCATACTCGGCATGGCATTTATCTCGGCGATCCCTTCCGGTACTCCGACTATGCTCCCGATCAGCCTTACTACGACGCGGTTCCGCCGCAGGTGATTTTGTTACAGCCGCAAGCCGCCGATCCAGAACCGCCTCGACCCCGAATCCAGCCGCTAATGATCGAATTGCAGGGTGATCGCTACGTCCGCACGGGAGGCTATGAAACCGCGGGTTCCGGCGTACCCCAAGTCTCACGATCTTTGCGAGAAGTGAGCGCTGACGCTGCGCCTCTTCGTATTCCCACGGTGCTCGTTTATCGTGATGGCCACCGCGAAGATGTCTCCGGGTACGCGATCATTCACGATGTGATCTACGCTCGCGGCAACTACTATCAGGATGGCTACTGGACCAAGAACATCGAGCTATCTTCATTGAACATTCCTGCCACACTCAAAGCCAATCAGGATAATGGCGTGAAGTTCATCCTTCCATCCGGCCCGAATGAAGTAGTTACCCGGCCATAACCGCTTTGTCGACAACCTTGTCATCCTGAGGAAGCGGATTTGTTCGCTTGCGAACAAATCCCAACGAAGGACCTATGCATCTTGAGACTCAACGCAAGGGGGTCGCGGCGGCGCCTATGCACTGGTGAGTCCTGTAGTACCAACAAAGTACATCCTACCCATCGTTCTAATCGGCCTATCATCGGACAAGAATCGCCGGGAGGCCGTTGTATGTCAGTGGGTCAAGTCGTTCTCTACTTCGACAAGCAGGAAGACGCCGTGGATTTTGCTCTCGCCGCCAGCGCAGTCATCTCCGATTCCACTGAAGGACAGGCAGCCGCCACTCCCGCGCTCACCAAAATCGCCGAAGAAATCTGCAAAGCCAGCCGTATTACTACAGAGGGCATACACGCGTCCGAGCAATAACTAAGTCAGGGACCCGTAAGAAAAGAGCCCATTTTCATGGTATAATTTTTCCTATCGTATTCCAACTTAACATCCTTACATTGCAATACTTTAGCTGGCTTTAGCCAGCCGATAAATTCCTATGGCTGACGACAAAAATCCTGAATTGCCCTTAACGCCTCCGCCGCCGGGCGAGGGTGGAAATCCCGGCGCGCTGAACATTCAACCGGTCAACATTGAAGAGGAGATGCGGCGTTCGTATCTCGATTATTCGATGTCGGTGATTATTGGCCGCGCGTTGCCCGACGTCCGCGACGGATTGAAGCCGGTACACCGCCGCATTCTCTACACCATGCAGCAGATGGGCTTGCAGCCCAATCGTGCCACGCGCAAGTGCGCCCGCATCGTGGGAGACGTGATGGGCAAGTACCATCCCCACGGCAATTTGGCGGTTTATGACGCGTTGGTGCGGCTGGCGCAGACGTGGAGCTTGCGGTATCCGCTGATCTTTGGGCAGGGCAATTTTGGTTCGGTGGATGGAGATCCGCCAGCGGCAGATCGTTACACGGAAGCGAAGCTGGCGCAGGTTTCGACCGCGCTGCTCGAAGATCTCGATAAAGATACGGTGGACTTCCGTCCCAACTATGACGGGAGCGAAGTTGAGCCGGATGTTTTGCCGGCGCGTATACCCAACTTGCTGGTGAATGGATCGAACGGAATCGCTGTGGGCATGGCGACAAACATCCCACCGCATAATCTCACCGAGATTGTGGACGCGACTATCACGCTCGTGAACAATCCCACTGCGCAGTTGCCCGATATTTTGAAAATTGTAAAAGGGCCAGATTTCCCGACTGCCGGCATCATTCACGGCAAAGCCGGAATTTACGAAGCCTATCGCACCGGCCGCGGTCGCTTCATGATGCGCGCGAAAGCCGGTATCGAAACTTTCGGCAAAGATCGCGAAGCGATTGTGGTCACCGAGATTCCCTATCAGGTCAACAAGGCGCGCTTGATTGAGCGCATCGCCGCACTGGTGAACGACAAAGTCATTGATGACATTTCAGACATTCGCGACGAGAGCGATCGCGATGGCATGCGCATTGTCGTCGAACTGAAGCGCGGCGCTGAACCGCAGATCGTGCTCAACCAGCTATACAAGCACACCTCGATGCAGGAAGGTTTCAGCATGATCTTCCTCGCCGTGGTGAATGGCGCTCCCAAAGAAATGGGACTGATCCAGGCGATCAAGCACTTCATTGATCATCGCGTGGATGTGGTCCGCCGCCGCACCGCCTACTTGCTGCAAAAAGCGAAAGATCGCGAGCACATTTTAGAGGGCTATCTCAAGGCGCTCGATCATCTTGACAACGTCATCACCATCATTCGCGCCAGCGCCAATCGTGGCGAGGCGCGTGAAAATTTGGTGGCGTACTTCGGCGGCAAGAAAATTGACATTAACGTCACCGGCCGGGCGCCCAAGCTCGATCCGGAAAAACCCTTCACCGCAATTCAGGCTGACGCCATTCTCGAACTGCAATTGCACCGCCTGACGCGGCTTTCCATTGATGAAATTACCAAAGAGTTGGGAATTACCCGCGACAACATCGCGGAGTTCGAAAGTATTCTCGGCTCGGAGAAGAAACTGCGCACCGTCATCATCAAAGAGCTGGAAGAAGTGAAAAAGCTCTACGGCGACGAGCGCCGCACTGTGATTGAAGACGAAGCGGCGGAAATTCAGCTGGAAGATTTGATCTCCGACGAGCAGGTGGCGGTCACGGTCAGCCATACCGGCTACATGAAGCGCACGGCGATTTCCACCTATCGCCAGCAGCGTCGCGGCGGCACAGGCCGCACCGGCATGAAGACCCGCGAGGAGGATTTCGTCGAGCACCTCTTCATTGCCTCCACGCATGCTTACATTCTTATTTTCACCAATCTGGGCCGCGTTTACTGGCTCAAGGTTTATGAAATTCCCGACGTCAGCGCGGCCGGAAAAGGCAAGCATGTCGGCAATCTGGTCGGCCTGCAAGCCGGGGAAACGGTCCGCACCATGCTGGCCGTGCGCAACCTCGAAGAAGAAAGCAAATACATCTTTTTCGTCACCCGTAACGGGCTTGTAAAGAAAACCGAGCTCAAAGACTTCTCCCACGTGCGCTCGAATGGCATTTTCGCCATCAGCATCGAGCAGGGAGATGAACTTGTCGCCGCCACCGTCACTGACGGCCAGCAAATCATGTTTCTGGCTACACATGAAGGCCAGGCCATCCGCTTCAATGAAGACGATGTCCGCTCCATGGGCCGCCAGGCCTACGGGGTCTTCGGCATCCGCATGGAAAAAGGTGATTACGTGGTCGGCATGGCGTCCACCATTAAACCGGGCGCGGAAATCAAGAAAGCCGAAGGCGACGTGGAGGACTTGGCAAGGAAGGGTACGCTTATTCTCTCCGTCACCGAAAATGGCTACGGCAAGCGCACTCCCGCCGAGGAATACCGCCTCATCAATCGCGGCGGCCAGGGCGTGCGAAATGTAAAGGTCACGGAAAAGACCGGCAAGGTCGTCAGCATCTCGCAGGTGGACGAAAATTCCGAACTGATGCTGATCAGCCAGTACGGCAAGATCATCCGCATCGAGTCAAAGACCATTCGCGAAGTCGCGCGCAACACGCAGGGCGTCCGCTTGTTGAGCCTCGAACCCGGAGACCGCGTCGCCGCCGCCGTCGTCATTCCTCTGGAAGAAGAACCGAATGGCAACGGGGGATTGATTCAGTAGGCACCAGTCTAGCGGCGTGCGTAGATGTGATTTATTCTGAGGTGAGAGGGCTAGCCGATGGTAGTGGCAGATCATTTAATGGAGACACCAATTTACGGAATCTCCGAATCGGCGCAATACCTCAGGGTGCCCCATACAACTCTGCGTTATTGGGTTGAAGGTGCCAGGTCGATTCCTCCTTTGGTCAAGCTGGCCAGTAGGGAGCCGGCGCGCCTTTCCTTCATGAATTTGCTCGAGTGTCACATGCTGAGCAGCATGCGCGCGATCTACGAGCTTAAAATACCTAAAGTCCGTAGAGCGCTAATGGGCCTGGCAAAATATGTTCAGCATAAGCATCCTCTTGTTGAGCAGGCGTTTCAAACGGATCGCAGGGATTTGTTTATCGAGCACCTTGGAAGTGTCGTCAATCTTTCCAAAGGTCATCAAATCCTAATTCCTGGCGTCATGGAATTCTATTTAGAGCGCATCGAACGTGATCCTAAAGGCCTTTTCAGGTTTTATCCATTCGTAATGGAGCGAACGCAGAATGAACCGAGGCTTATCCAAATCAATCCTGCGATCGGTTTTGGGAAGCCGGTAATTGCCGGAACCGGCATATCAACTGCGGTGGTTGCCTCCAGGTTTAATGCCCGCGAATCGATAGACGATCTCGCTTCTGAATATGGCGTCAAGCCGCGGCAAATCGAAGAAGCAATCCGCTGGGAGCAGAAGACAGCAATCGCTGCCTGAAGAATTCGTCCTTTATCTCGACGAGAATCTTCACAACTGCAAGCCCATCCTCGACGCGCTGGATGAGCACAGCGTGAAGTATGAACGTCATGGTAAACACTTCCCTGCCGGACTGAAGATGCTATCTGGCTTCCGTTCGTCGGTGAGCGTGGCTGGTTGCTCATTACGAAAGACAAGAGAATCCGCTACAACGAGTTAGAAAAAGCGGCAGTTCTTCGCTATAAAATCCGCGAATTTTATTTCTCTTCGGGGAACTATAGCGGCAATGAGATGGCAGAAATACTTGCATCTGCATTACGAGAAATAGCGAGACTCTGTCGTAGGCACAAAGCTCCGTTCATTGCCAGCATCGCAAAATCTGCAAAAGTCAGCCTTCGACTGTAGCTACGGTTTAAACCCCACGCTCTTCCACAACTCAGCCGTGTTGTACATCACGCCGTTGGTCACGACGGATTCGACATTGCGGGTGTTGTGTATGTCCTGCAAGGGGTCGCCGTGGATGACAATCAAATCTCCGCGCTTGCCGGCTTCGATGGTACCGAGGTCTTTGTCCAAACCCATCACGCGCGCGGGGACGATGGTAGCCGCCTGAATGGCTTCCATGGGAGTGAATCCGGCTTGCACGTACAGCTCAATCTCGCGATGCAGGCTGTAGCCGGGGACGGTCTGGTCAGTGCCGGCGACGATGGGCACTCCGGCTTTGTGCAGCGCGCCGACAATCTCGACGTACTTCTCAAATTGTTTTTCGTAAACGTCAGCCTCTGGCGATGGAGGGCCAACGTCATTGAGCGGCTGCGCGAGTTCGACGGGAAGTTTAAGAACCCCGGGCTCGAAGCTGGCGGGTGGTTTGGCTGTGGAAGCGGTGAAATATTCCATCAGCGCGAGCGTGGGATCGACCACGGTATGGTGCGCCTTGAGAAAGGCAAATGCCGCTTGCGATGTGGATGAGTTCAGATTGATTTCGGAAACTGCTTTGGCGTAGTCGAGGCGTTTGGAACCCGGCGGAATCGGCGGGGCCAGAATAGCCGCGATGTAGTGAATGTGATTGATCTGGTCTTGCCCGGCTTCGATCACTTGAAAGGCGTTTAATCCATTCGGCACGTGTCCGGTGACGGTCATTCCGAGACGGTGAGCTTCGTCGGCAATGATTTTTATGTCGTCAAGCTTCACCGAGCTGTAAATCTTCATTTGCTGGAAGCCTGCATCGTGGTAACGATCCACCCACGCCTTCGCTTCTTCAGGCGTGTCCACGCGGTTGACGCCGATGGTGATTTTGCTGGAACCGTCAACAATTCCGGCAAGCAGAAGCCGGGGACCAAGGCCGCGGCCATCGGCAATGGCGTCGCGTACAGACTTGATGAACTCAAACTCGTTACCGCAGTCGCGGACGGTGGTAACTCCGGCGGCGAGATAGATCGGACCCCACTCGACTTGCTCGAAGTGGGCGTGCATGTCCCAAAGGCCAGGCAGAAGGACTTTGCCGGTTTCGTCGATTGTCGTGGCGGTTGCCGGAATCTTGACCTGCGTGCGCGGTCCCGCGGCGGTGATGCGTCCTTTTTCGATGACGACGGCAGAGTCGGCGATGGGAGCAGCTCCGGTGCCATCAATCAGAGTTGCGCCGACGAGCGCCAGAGGATCGGCGTGGCTTCCGGAAATTGCTTTTGAAAGCTCGGCAAGCGCGGCCATGTTGTCCGCGCCTGCGCGGGCGACGAAATCCCCAAGGGCGCTTTCGTATCCATCGCGAATGGCTTCAAAGTGGTCGAACTCGGCGTCGGTAGTGATGGCGGCGACGAGATTCTGGCTGCTGTCGAACCAAAGCGTTTCGCGTCCCCAGATCAGGCCTTCCACGGTGTAGCGGGAGAGTTTCTGCGCTTTGCCATCCACGGCAATTATGTCCTCGCCGCGAGGTTCGATCTTGACGCTTCCGTTTGGCAGGGTCGTGAGTGATGCGGGCAAGCTATGTGTGGCCCAATAACGCACCATGAGCATTTGCATGGTGGCAGGAGCGTACCCAGCGATGGTGAAGAATTGCGACGGCCTCGAGGCATCGGTCCATTTCTCGCGGTCGCGCAGGCGAACTTTGCCGGATTCGACTTCGACGGCCTGGTCAATTTCCGATTGGCGCGAGTTCTTTCCTTTGATGACGAATTCCTGTGGCGTAAGGTCTGCTGCACCGCGGAAGGTTGCAGTGAGTGGAACGGCTGTGCCGCGGTCGGTGAACTTGAAATCAATTTTGACGGAGACAGATTCCTTGGTTTGCGTCATCTCATAGGATTCTTCGCCAATGGTCTGCTCAAATTTATGCAGTTGAAAGTGCCCTTTCTCGATGCTTGCAAATAAAGGCTGTTGCGAGAAAAGATTCGGGACCACGAAAGCAAAAAGAACAAGAGCGGGGAAGAAGAGCTTTTTTGTCATAAGAATGCCCTTTCAATGAGGAACTGCTGAGAATAGCGGGGCCACACCTGCATCGCAACAAAATAAAGCGGCACAAAAGCTTCCGCAACAGTCTAAAGACGCACGGAGGAGTACATGGTCAACGAGAAGGTCAATTTTGCAGAGAAGTTTTCAAAATTCAGCGAGTATTGGAGTCCCAAGATTGTCGGCGAGTTCAACAATTGTCAGGTAAAACTCAGCAAAATCAAGGGCGAGTTCGTTTGGCATCATCATGACGACGAAGATGAGTTGTTTATGGTGGCAAAGGGAAAGCTGATCATGAAGTTGCGTGATCGCGAGGTGGTCATTGAGCCGGGAGAGTTTTTC
>JAJPHW010000182.1 GCA_021325035.1 Terriglobia bacterium | reverse complement strand
TGCGCACGAATCTGAAAAAGATGGGGCTGCATCGTGATTTTCGCTACAAACCCCTTTACAAAGATTGGCGCAAAACAAAAGCCCGGCACTGTGGCCGGGCCTGATTGGGTTTCCTGATTTCCGCTTAGGCGTGTGCTGCGCGGGCACGCGGAACGGATTCCTTGCGCTTCCTCTCGCGGTGCAGATGCGTTTCAACCACGAGCCGGTCATACGCAAAGCCTTTGTGAACGTGCATCAGAAAATAAGTACGATGCCCGCGCTTTGCCCGTTTCAACGCAGCAGACCATTTCTTAATGATTGCGGCAGCCTCAGCGCGCGTAATTGAAAGCGTTAAGTGCCCGCCGCGAATCTTCCCATGCAACGTGTGGTGAAACACTGGACGAATATGATTGTGAACAGCCATGATGCCCTCCTGTGGCATTGTGGTTAGGGCCGCGCGCCGGGTATCCGCCCGGCGTGTGGCTCGTTATCGTTTTGGGGATTTCTTTGCGGTCTGGCGGGGTCTGATTCGATACAGGCCCAAAGCACTGAGCGCATTGCGGACTCGATTCTGGCGGCTTCTATCGCCAAAATGCTCGGCAATTTCTGGAATGGTCTTGCCAGCCTTGAACATGCTGGCCGCGCGTGCGCCGTGGAGCTACGCCCACGTCTTGTTTTCCGGCTTGCCGGGTTTCGTGCCCTGTACCGGGGCCGCTTTCTTTAGGTTGCGCCGCAACCGTTGGACTGCGCTTTTGCGCGTGAGATTGTGCTTCTCCTGCAACAAACTAATCTCGCTAAGTTGTTCCTGCGTCCATTTCATTTTGAGTCCCCTTGCCCGGCGATTCCGAGCTGAGCGACTCTGGCACAAGAGCCACCCGGTGGCGAGGAGAATCTCGAACAGCTTAGGTAACTCAGGGCGAGATTACCTCTTAGTCGTGGAAAGCAACCGCGTGGAGCACGTAGCTATAGCCGGAATTCGCAACGATGTCGTCAATCAGAATGCCGCTGGCAGATTTGACCAGGACTCCTTGCGAAGTGATAGCGTTTCCAGCCGTGACCTCGATTGAATACACAACCGTGTAGTTCGTGTCGGCAAACGCAACGTCCCACGTCAGGCTGACCGATTGCGCTGAGCCGGTGCCAGTGAAAGACACGCGCTTGGTTTGAATGGGCGCAGCGTTGCTGCCAAGCTGGGAGCTGGTTTCAAAATTGGGAAAGATTTGTGACATTGGAGTTTCTCCTCGCAATGCCCGGCGCGTGTTTCGGGGCTTACGCCGACGGCGCGGCGAACATAACTTTTTGGCTGTCCAAATTTGTGGCTGGGAGGTATTCTTGTCCTTCCTAAATGGCAGACCTTTTACTACCTGAGCCGCCCGATAAAGACGGATTCAATTCCAAGGCCACGATTCCGTTCGGGGTCACAACCGCCCATGTTCATGCTGCCATGCACGATTTCATTGAGTTTTTGACATTGATTGACAAACAACTTTATAGCAAGGATATGGCCAGCCTAGAGAACACGATGATGCAGGCAAACTTTAGCAGCCTCGTTGGGGAGATGATGGGCGCGCGGATTCCTAAGCATTGCCCTACCGTCGTAAAGAATATGTATCACAACGGTCATCCCGATATGTTGCCTGCGGGTAAGTATCCCAACAATTCCGCACAACATGCTGGCAGCGACGGAATCGAAATCAAAGCGTCGCGCTACTTACAAGGGTGGCAAGGGCACAATGCCGAGGATGTGTGGCTCATGGTCTTTGTCTTTCAAAGCGGAAGGGAGGGGCCGAAAGTCAAAAATACACAGGCATTCAAGTTTTTGCTAGTTGCAGGCGCAATGCTTTCAAAGAAGGATTGGCAATTCTCTGGACGGTCAGAAACTAGTCGCCGCACAATTACTGCGAGTGTAAAGCCAGAAGGGGCTGCCAAAATGATGGCAAATTGGATTTATAAATGTAAAGAGCTACGAAACAAGTAATTCTAATTGGTCACGCGGAACCGCTACTTTGGAGAGTTTGTTAATAGAATCCGGGGCCGCATCAAAATATTCTTTGTGCTTTTCTACGCCGATACATTTTGCGCCTATTGAGATTCCAGCAGCCACGGTAGAACCACTTCCCATGAAACTGTCCAACACGATTCCCTTGCCGAGCGGCAATACTGCGTAGACAAGCTCACGCAGCAGAGCTTGAGGTTTCAAACTTGGATGTTTTGCTAAGGCTCGTTCCGCACGGGGCGTTCGCCCGAAGGAAACCAAATCCGTAAACGGTAAATTTTCGGGCAGTCGGCGTAGGCCTCCTGTTTCGTATTCACGCAAACAATCTGATACTTTCATCCCGGACGGCAGCGGCTTGCGAAGAATTCCCCAAGGTTCATATCTTCCGCGCGGCAACGAACAAACGTCGGGAAATTCCTCCTCCGCATTCTTTGGCCGGTCGCCTCCCCGGAGCGTTTGTACTGCGCGAATCAATTGCCCTCTGAATTCGAGACCACCCTCGACCAATGCTCCGTAAACCATTTGGCAAAGAAAAGAATTGCAAGCAATGAATACATGGCCGCCCGGCCTCAGAGCGTGCACCGCAACTTTGGCCCATTCGGTGAAGAATTGCGCAAGCTGCTTGCGTTCTTTAGGATTCAAGGCCGTGAACCGTGGTAGGGGCTGCCGCACAGAACCATCAAAGGACGGAGGTATTCGCCAGATTCCTCCATTACCATTGGCCCGCTTTTCAAGCTGGTCAAACTCATATTCCTTAACCCCGTATGGCGGGTCAGTCACGATTCCGTGAATTGAGTTCTCAGGGATACGGCCCATCCACTCAAAACAATCGGCGTGAACGATTAGCGATTCCCCAACGTTCTTATGTGCGTAATTCAAGGCGAATGTAGGTAGGAGGCCCATAGTGCTTGTTCGCAGTATAAACCGCAGTCCGTTTAACCCGCAGCAACGTTTGGGCATGACTATTAGGATTAAAAAGCAAAATGCCCCGGCAGCGGGGTGGCATCCGGGGCATCTTGGGTTGGTGGGCGGCTCAACGCCGCTCAGTTGGGTTTTGAAAGTGAACCAAACTGCCACGAAAAATGTTACGGGGCAGCGCACGATTAAGACATGACCGACGTAACCTTGCCCGCGCCCGGCGTGCGCCGGATACTGGCGGCAGAGGGAATCATGGCTGACAAAATCTACACGGAGCAAGACCTGCACGATGCATTCATCTGCGGCATTAAACACGCAACTAACCACGAGCAAGGGCAACCTGAACCGCAGGTTGAAAATTGGATTGACTGTCTTTTCTATGAGGGATTTCAAAACCAACAACTCTTCAACAAACGAAGGCCAGCAAAAGCCGGGAAGTAGCAACGGTTTTTGCGGAGTGCCAATGAAGCCCGTCATTTGGTATGCTCCCGTTCATGGCGCGCCTTTACGGCACTGGTAGCCTGTGGCTCCGAAAATCTAAGAAACACCCCAAGGGCGAATGGTGGATTCGTTTTTACGATAAGTCTGGTGTCCAGCGGGCGGAAAATGCCCGCGCCTGCCTATGCCATCAAGAGCGAAGTGAAGCCAAAGCACAAAAACTTCTTGCCAAGCGCATAGGCGAAAATGAGGCGGGAACACTACCCAGCCCAAAGGCGCGACGGACGCTAGTTGAAGATTTGGCCGCCGCACTTTTCAAACACCAACGTGCAGAATCATTGCGCAAAATTCCTGAAAACTTGCCAGCGACCACGCGCCTATGGCGATTGGAGCGCGCTGAAAAGGTGCTGGCGTTAACCGAAGGACGCTGGAAAAAGCATTTGCTCCCGGTATTCGGTAGCTGCAAAGCGTCCTCATTAACACGCGCCGATTTCGATGAATACGTGGTCGCCCGTTTGAAAGCCCGCGCCAAGCACGCGACCGTCAATCGTGAATTGCAATTGTTGCGGCGCATGTATCGGCTGGGCTATGAAACAAAGCCGAAGATGGTTCAGGAGTTGCCGCAGTTCCCGGAGCGAATGGCAGAATCAGCGCGCACAGGATTCATAGAAGATGCCGCTTTCAAAAAGCTCCACGCGGCCTTCCCCGAACCCGGATTACGGGCTATGGTGCTTACAGCCTATCGGCTGGGCTTTCGCAAGAGCGAATTACAGAACATTTTGGTTAGGCAATTTGAATCTGGTTGGCTTAGACTATTCGCTGGGGCCACGAAAAACGGAAAGGCTAGAGCTGTAGCTTTGCCGAACGACGTGCGCATAGCTCTTGAGGGGAGTGCGTCGGGAAAGAAAGCCGACGACTATTTGTTTACGTGGCCCAACGGCGACCGCATTTTAGATTTTCGCGCCGCGTGGAAACGGTCAACCAAGGCGGCTGGCGTGCCGGGGCTGTTGTTTCACGACCTGCGACGGTCGGCTGTAAGGCGTATGCGCCAGCGGGGAATCCCCACGGCGGTCGCCATGAAAATAACCGGGCACCTAACCCGGCAGATTTTCGAGGATTACGATTCGGCGCACGATTCGGATGTGGCAAAAGCCGCGCTGAAAATTTAAGTACAAATCAAGCACAAAGAGGCGTTGCCGACATTGTTGTTGCCGTAAGTTATTGACTTTAAAACGTGCCGGGATGGCGGAATTGGCAGACGCGCTGGACTTAGGATCCAGTGCCCTAAAGGCGTGCAGGTTCAAGTCCTGTTCCCGGCACCAGCATACTCACCTACTGGAACTCATGAAAATTTGCCTAAGCAAGGCGTGCGCAAGGCTATTCACCAGAACATGGATGCTCACGCTATTTGGGCTCACGAGCTTACTGATCGCGCAGACTCCGCAAACCGCCAATAAAGCTGCGAGCGTGCAGCCGGGGGAAGTTCACTTCGCTGAGATTGCCTCACAGACAGGACTTACCTCGCTCAATGTCTATGGGAACGATACGCATAAAGAATACATTTTAGAGTCCACGGGAAACGGGGCCATCATTTTTGATTACGACAACGATGGCTGGCCCGATATTTTTCTTCCCAACGGATCAACTGTCGAGGGGTTCGCGAAAGGGAAAGCTCCCACCGGGCACCTGTATCACAACAATCGCGACGGCACATTTACGGATGTTACCGAGCACGCCGGTCTGGTGAAGCCCGGATGGGGCCAAGGTGGTTGTGTGGGCGATTATGACAATGACGGCAACCTCGATTTGCTCGTGACCTATTGGGGACAGAATGTTCTTTATCACAATAATGGCGATGGAACATTCAGTGACGTAACTGAAAAAGCCGGATTGAAAACATCCGGCGATGAGTGGAGCACGGGATGCAGCTTCCTGGATTATGACCGCGACGGCAAGGTGGATATTTTCCTCGTCCGCTACGTGGATTTCAGCTACGACTCCGTGCCGCATCCTGGCGAAGGAAGATGGTGCCAATGGAAAGGGGTCAGTATTTTCTGCGGCCCACGCGGGCTCAAGGCAGGAGTGAATGCTCTGTATCGCAATAAAGGAGATGGGACATTTGCGGATATCTCGGCAAAATCGGGAGTGACCAAGACTTCCGCCTGCTACGGATTCACCTCTTTGACCGGAGACTTCGATAGTGATGGCTGGACGGATATTTATGTCGCTTGTGATTCCACGGCCAGCCTGCTTTATCACAACAACCATGATGGGACATTTACTGAAATTGGTCGGAGCGCCGGTGTGGCCTACAACGAAGATGGTTCGGAACAGGCTGGCATGGGGATCTCTGCCGACGATTTCACCCATAGTGGACGTCAAGACATTATCAAAACTAACTTCAGTGACGATACGCTGACCTTGTATCTCAATCAGGGCAACAATAATTTTGACGATATTACGTATGCGGCCGGGTTGGGGCGAATTCGAACCTGGTTGGGTTGGGGAGTGCAGTTTTACGATTTCGACAACAGTGGCTGGCCCGGGATTTTTGTTGCGAATGGCCATGTCTATCCGGAGATCGAAGGTAAGGGGTTGGGCACGAGTTATCGCGAGCCTCGAGTCGCGTATTACAACCTGCATGACCGAAAATTTGCCAACATTACTTCGCGGACAGGCGGTGCGTTAAGTGAATTCCACTCCGGCCGTGGCATGGCGTTAGGAGATTTGTTCAACGATGGGCACGAGGAAGCGTTGGTAAACAATATGAACGAACCGCCATCGCTTTACTACAACACCGCTGCAGTTGGAAACTGGATTAGCTTGCAGTTGGTAGGCATGAAGTCTAACCGCGCAGCCATCGGCGCGGTGGTTACGCTGGAACAAGGCGAAGATAAGCACACAAAAGAAGTGCGCAGCCAGGATGGCTATCTTTCACATAGCGATTTGCGTCTTCACTTTGGTCTGGGTAAAGCAGCGCAAGCGGAGAAAGTCGTCATTCGATGGCCAAGCGGGTTGGTGGAAACGCTATCGAATCTTCCGGCGAATCAGTACTATGTGTTGCGCGAAGGCGAAGGAGTCGATAAAAGCAAAATACATGGTGTGAGTCAGGTGAAGATTCAGGGTGCAGGTTCTAGTGGGAAATAACATTTCTTCGTTCAAAAATCTTCGTTTAAATCTGAGTGAAATTCGAGAGGAATGGGAAAACTGCGATCAAGCAATTTGAGAAAGCAAACAATCAGCCGGATTCTGTTTGGCTTGCTGATCGCTGGTTGCTTCGCAAATAGAGCTTTCCCACTTCCACAGAGCGCGTCGGGCGCGACTTCCTCACTGCCAAGAGCTGCTGAGTCCGCCAAGTATCAAATGGAGGGGAACCAATATCTTTCTTCCGGTAATCCATCGGCAGCCGCAGAGAGTTATCGCAAAGCTATTGAGTTGAATCCTCGGGAAGCCAGACTTCACTACAACCTGTCGGTCGCATTGTACGAACTTCGAGACTTCGAGGCTGAACGGCAAGAGCTGCTCAAAACTGTCGAACTGGATCCGCGACTCGCGGTGGCACAAAACCAACTGGGACTTCTCGCGCTCGAACAAGGCCAAAAAAGTGAAGCTGAATTGCGCTTCAAAAAGACTCTGGCCATCGATCCGAAATTTGTTGAGTCCCTTGTGAATCTGGGGGTGCTTTACGGACAGGAGGGCAAAACGCCCGAGGCTGAATCGTTGTTTCGACAGGCGATTAAGGCCGATCCGAAATCCGCGCAGCCGTATGTGGATTTGGGTTTGCTACTTTCCCATCGAGGAGCTAACGATGAAGCGGAAAAGCAGTTCCGGGCTGCCATTGCGCTTGATCCCAATAATTCTGACGCCTATGAAGGGTTGGGAAAATTGTTGGTGAATAGAGGCAGTAGCGAGGAGGGAATTAAAGATTTGCGGCAGGCAATCACGCTTGATCCGCAGTCGGCGCAAAATCACTTGGAATTAGGAATTGCTTTGGTGGATCAGTACGACCGCCCCAGTGGAGTCAACGAGCTAAATGAAGGGATTCGACTGGACCCTAAGCTGGCGGTGGCGCACTACAATCTGGGCCGGGTCTATGTAGATGCAGGTCAATATGAAGACGCGGAGAAAGAACTTGATACTGCGCTGCAATTGCAGCCGAATAATGTGGGGGCGCTGTATTACCTCGCGGTTGTAGCGAAACAGCAGAGCCAGTTGGATCGCTCTACTGAACTTCTGGCGAAAGTGATAGCGTTGCAGCCAAAAAACGCGGACGCACAATATCTGCTCGGGCAGAATCTCAACCGCAAGGGCGATACTTCTGGAGCCATCGAACATTGGAAAGCCGCGGTGGCGGCTGACCCCAACTATTCTCCGGCTTTGTACAACCTGGCCAAGGCGCTAAAGCAAACACAGGATTCAGAGGCACGGCAGTATCAAGCGCGCTTCGATGCCTTACGCAGGAGTGAGGACATCACCGATCGCATATCTGAGCTGGGCAATTCGGCCTTGCTCGCGGCCAAAGCCAAAGATTGGCCGCGTGTCATGAACGAAATGAATGAGGCGATTCAACTTTGCGGGAGCTGTCCGGAGAGCGCGCATTTGCATAAGAATTTTGCTTTGCTTTACGAACAACAGGGGAATATCGGTGAAGCAGAAAAACAATTGCACATCGTGCTAACCCTTACACCGGATGATGCCGACGCAAGAAAAACATTGGCAGGGTTAGAGAAGCGGTGATTCAGTATTCTTCGAAAAAATCAATGAATGCTATAGAAACAAAAATCGATTAGGATGCGGGCGCATCCCTCACTGCGCCGAGTACCGCTCGGCACTACCAGTTTTTATTGCACCTGCGTGGGCCGTTCGTAGGCCGCCAGAAGTCTCGAATAACACCAGTGGCATGGCGGCCTGGGTGCGAGGGTTGATATCTTCACAAACTTATTCCTGATCAAAAGACTCAGGGGATTCCAGATTTCCTAAAGCGATTCCACGGGTTGCAGAAAAGCGTGACCAGAAGGGAAAGAAAGGTAATCGCTCCTTTATGGGCGCGCCAAGAAAGTCTATAATTCGGCGCATATTTAGGCTGGAAAGAATGAAAAAAATCTCTTCAATATTCTTGCTCATCGTGATGGTTCGTTTAGCTGCACAGGCGACTGACGGTGCCAGGGCGGTAGATCTTGTCTTAACTCACATTACCGTCGTCGACACCATAACCGGACAATTGTTGCCTGATCGAACTGTCGCGATCCACGGCAACAGGATTGGCGCGATCACGGATGGCACCGGCCCACGGATGTCGAAGGATGCTCAAGTCATCGACGAAACGGGGAAGTTTCTGATTCCGGGGTTGTGGGACATGCACGTCCATCCCCATGGCCGGGATTATTTACCGCTGTTCATCGCCAATGGGGTGACTGGAATCCGCGTGATGTGGGGCAATCCCGAGAATTTTGAGTGGCGCAAAGATATACAGGCAGGATTGCTAATTGGACCGCGCATGACTATCGCCAGCACGATTATTGATGGCGCCAGGCCGTTTTGGCCGGGTTCCATTGCGGTGCACAACGAAGCAGAGGCGCGGGAGGCAGTTGATGGGGCGAAAGCGATTGGAGTGGATTTTGTGAAAGTTTATTCATTCCTGACGCGGGAAGAATATTTTGCCATCGCCGACGAAGCGAAGAAACAGGGGATTCCATTCGCGGGACACGTTCCGATTGCGGTGACAGCCGAAGAGGCTGCAAAGGCAGGACAAAAAAGTGTGGAGCACCTTACCGGCGTTCTGCCTGCTTGCTCAACGCTGAACGACAAATGGAATGCAGCCGGAAGGGCGGACCTCGATGACTATTTGCGGGGAGGACCGCGACTCTTTGAAGGCGCAAGACAACATGCATTGCGGGAAGAGATGATCGGTTCCTATAGCCCCCAAAAAGCCGCAGCCCTGTTCGAAGTATTCAAGAAAAATGAGACCTGGCAGGTGCCGACGTTAACCCTCTGGCGCATGTTTAGTTCACTAACTGATCCAGGCTTCACCAACGATCCCAGACTGAAGTTTGTGCCGGTGCGCGAGCGGGAGTCATGGAACCCGGCAGAAGCAGCTAAAGAGTCCGTCGCCGACAATACGGCATTAAGCCAGAAGGATTTTATGGCGGACGAGAAGGTGGTTGGGGCGATGCAAAAGGCGGGTGTGAGAATCATGGCGGGCACGGATACGGGAAATCCTTTCTGCATTTCCGGGTTCGCTTTGCATGATGAGTTGAAATTGCTGGTACAGTCCGGGCTAACGCCTCTTGAGGCACTTCAGTCGGCGACGCTGAATCCTGCGCGCTTCATGGGCAAAGAGGGTGATTTTGGAACGGTAGCTGAGGGCAAGATTTCCGATTTGGTGGTGCTCGAAGCCAACCCGTTCGACGACATCGCGAATACCGAAAAAATTTCCGTAGTCATTTTTGACGGCAAATTTATATCGAAATCCGAAATTAACGCCATGCTGAAAACGGTGGATGCATTGGCAAACCGAACACCGATAGGCACCGTGATGTCCAAGACTATCGAAGAAAAAAATGTCGGGGCGGCCATAGAGCAATTTCGCGAATTGAAAAAACGGGAACCCGAGGCCTATGACTTCAGCGAGGGCGAACTCGTCGGTCTCGGCTACCAATTAATCCACGTGAAGAAATACAAGGACGCGATTGAAGTATTCAAGCTCAGTGTCGAAACTTATCCGACGTCGTACAACAGTTATGACAGTCTGGGCGAAGCATATATGGACAACGGCGATAAAGATCTCGCCATTCAGAACTACAAAAAGTCAGTGCAATTAAATCCCGCGAACGAGAACGGCGTAAACATGCTGAAGAAGCTGGGTGTGCAAGGACTAGAGTAGGGGTTCTTTCGGACTGACTAGGTTTCGGGAATATCTCGCTCGGGCCTAATGGAGAAGGCAATCAAGTGCTTTGTCGATTAATTTTATGTGATCAGTCCGGGAGCATTCACCCTGCGGCAGGAAGTGCGCTCAGCGAATCCCGAATTTTGCGCTCTCATGTTTAACAGAGCAGCGGTGCCAATCAGATGCAGCGACGACTTCGGAAGAAACGTTGAAAAATAGGAATCGCTGAGGATGCGCTCGCATCCTTGACTGCGCCGAGTGCTGCTCGGCACTTCTGAAATCTATTGCACCTGTGTGAGCCGTTCGTAGGCCGCCAGACTGGCGATCGCTACAATCAGCAAACCCGATGCCGCACCCAGCCACATCACATAAGGATTGATCTTTTCGACCTTGTGCATGATCTCCGCTTGTTCCTGTTGCATGTGGGCTTCGGCGGGGTCAAGGAAGAGTTGATCGTCTTCTTGCCGGGTGAGGGTACTGCGATAGATGAGGAGGATCACCAGAGCTACAGTGAGAACTCCCCACGTAATGACCAGTCCGAGCAGAGACGGGGACATAGATCCACCTCGCTAACGGATTTACCCGAGGTTAAGAACCCGGGCAATACTTATGCGCAGCATTATAGGCCCGAATGTCAATGCGGGAAGAGGATTATTTATAATGGAGGGGGCAGAGGAGAAGCAGGCTCCTTCCACATGCCAGCCGTTTGCACGGCTCCGCAACGGTTGGATAGACATGGCAAAGTTGGCTAGATAATCCCTTGCGACCTAGCCATCTATAAGCGCATCAATATGTTGACCCGTTTGTTATACTTATATTCGTAAGTTTTCTTAAGGAGATTGCCAATGGCCACAACAATGACTCCGACTGCTACCCCGGAAGTAAAGCCGGCAGTTAAGACTGCCCCCATTAGCCTTACCCCGAACGCGGTTGGGAAAGTGAAAGAAATTATGGCGCAACAGAACCCCGTCCCAACCGGGCTGCGCGTGGGCGTGGTCGGCGGCGGATGCTCCGGCTTCTCCTACTCCATGGCCTTCGAAAATGCGCCGGGAATGATGGACAAAGTATTCGACATGGACGGCCTCAAGGTCTATGTGGACGCGACCTCGATCATGTACCTGAATGGCTGCATCGTGGATTACGTTGAAACGCTCGAAGGCGCAGGCTTCAAGTTTGAAAACCCGAACGTGAAGAGCACCTGCGGCTGTGGATCGTCGTTTAGCGTATAAGCTGCGACAATCCTTACAATTTGAAAAGCCTCATCGTTTCGGCGATGAGGCTTTCGTATTTTGCAGATGTTTTTACTGTTCGGGTAGCTGGCCCGGATTCTGTGGTTGGAACGTCACCGGATTATTGTTGTTATTGTTGTTCTGGTTTCCGTTATTCGGATTTCCACTCAAACCGTTGAAAGATCCGGGCGTGGTGTTGGGATTCTGGAATCCATTTTGCCCTGCTGGCTGCTGAGTCGCCTGGCCTTGCAATGCGGGTTGTGCGGGAGTGTTGAGCAATCCACCACGGTCCGTAGAAGGATCGTAAATAAATTGCCACTCGTTGTAATGCTCTTTCTTGTTAAAAATGCGAATGCTCTTGGCTTTGCTGGTGCTGGCCACTCCGACAATGGCGCCGCCGCCGAAAACCTGACCATTCGGGCCGTTGTTTGAATTCGAGTTCCCATTTGCGGCATTTTGCCCCGGCTGGCCGTTGTTGCTGTTGTCTCCAGTGGCCGCGTTAGCGTCGGGCGCTCCCGGCTGTCCGTTTTGCGGTGTTCCATTCTGGTCGCTATTTGAATTACTCGAACTGGAGTTGCTGGCGTTCAGGCCGTTAAAGGAAGAGCCGCCGGTGTTGCCAAATCCACCATTCGCAGCTGCCAAGCCCTGTGCGATTTGGCCTGCGGCTTGTTGCTGCACAGCCTGCGCGCCCTGCAATGTATTCGCTCCGAGCTGCGCCGCTCCAGCGATACCCGCCCCGAAAGAAATTTGAACCTCGCCTTGATGCAGCAGGCGGAAGTCTTTCCCTGTAATCGGGTCTTTGTAGTGCCGGCGCAGAAACTTAATTTGATTGGTATTGTCGAGTTCTTCCAGCCGCGTAGGATAGCGCCCAACTTTTTTGACGAAGGCGCGGATGGCGCGCGAGTATTGCACGCCGCGATGAATCATTTCCTCTTCGCGGTCACGCTTGGCCTGAAACTCGATTTTTGGAGCAGCCACCGCCGCAATGATGATGAGCACCGCGATCATGAAGATCAAGGTGATGAGGACATACCCTTGTTCGGATTTTTTTGATGATCTACGTTTTGCGGTGCGAACAGGCATGAATTGAATACCAATGAAGCGAGTGAACTCTTATCCCTGAACTAGCGGGATGCTCTGCCGGTTGTTGTTGAGCACATCTTCGATTTCGACCGATGTGGGCATGATGTGGACGACTTTGTAGCGGCGGTCCACGATATCGCCCTCATGCGCGATGAAGACATCTTCACCCTGGGACAAGAAAACTTTTTTGCCTTCCCCCGGCTTGTTGGAGAAGCCGAAGAATTTCAGATTAATCGGCGGAGGCGGTGGAGGTGGTGGGGGTGCGACGGGGCCTTTTGCGATTTCCTTGCGCCCATCGGAGATCGGAACCGGTATCTCCGCCTGGTCCTGGAAAATATTTCTGCCGTTGCCCGCGTACTTTGTATCTTCGCTAGTCTTGAGCCAGTCATAGCGCAATGTCGGGTCAATCGAATGTGAAGGCGCGGCCTTGGTTTTTTTCGTCGGCTTAGCGTGGGAGGCTGCTGCGGATGGAGCATCAGCAACAGTGGCAGGCGCGTTGGCTCCGTTTTGCGCGCTGGGCAAAGTGAAGAACCAGTTCAGCGCCAGGCCAAGCGCAACGACTGCGAGGGCGACGGCAACGATAGTCTTGTTCCTGTTTTCCGCTCCCAGTTTCACTTACGCTGCACCCGTTTTTAAATAAGTCTCAAGCTTCATTTTGAGTTGCACGACACCGGATTCCTGGCCGCCGAGTTCCACGCTGTCCACTAAAAAGAAAAGCTTGTTGCGCTCAAGCGCGTTCACAAAGCGGATGAGCTGCAAATAGTTGCCTTCAAATCCAGCGTCAATCTGCACCTGGCGCAAGCCAACTACGGCAGGATCAATCCCGCGAATCTCCTTTGCGCCAGAGCCTTCATCCTGCTTTTCTTTGTATTTGATTTCGGTAATTTTTACGCCGCTTTCCTGCGCCAGCTTGCCGAGATCGCCGGAGACATCGGATTGCTGCGAACTAAAACGGTCTTTGTAAAATTGATCAATTTGCGTTCGGGCCACCGGGATTTTCTTATCCAGTCCTTTGAGCGGCTCCACTTCGCGCGTCTTCAGCTGTAACTCTTTCCACTGCGCGGTAAGCTGATCGCGGCGCGACGTCTCCGAGCCAACGATCGGCGAAAAGAAGATTGCCAAAGCAATGATGTCCACGGCCGCCAATGCCGCCATGCCGATTTTCAGCTTCTTGCGGGTTTCGCGAAGATCGGGCATTTACATGGCTCCTTGCTTGGTTCCGGAAGATGGAGTTGGAGCCGGAGGCGCATCTGCTCCCGGAATGTAAAGCGCGGTGATGTTGAAAATAACTTCGTTAGCGCCCTGCGAGGTAGAGATTTTTTCCTCGTCAATTTCGGTGTCATGGAAGCGCTGCGAGCCTTCCATCTTGCGCACCAGCTCCAGCGCGCGGTCGCGTGAGGTCCCGGCGACAGTCAGTTTAATTTCCAGTTGATTGTCCGGCGACATCTCGGGATGAATCGAAACCACATGCAACTGCGGCGGCATAAGCTTTTCGAGGTCTTCAAAAGCCTGCGTCCAGGAAAAAGCCTTTCGTTGAAAGAGATCGTTGAGGAACTCCGAACGGTCGCGCGTGCTGCGATTTTGCGGCAAGTTCATCATGGCCGCAGCGTCGGCTTTTTCTTTGTCGCGGACGGCGATCTGGGCCTGGCGCTGCTCGATCATGGCTTGATCTTTACGTGCGCTCAACCATCCCGAAACGGTGATGTAAATCAGGCCGAGCGTGATGATGCCGAGGGCGATGAATGCTCCGCCCCAGCGGAACCAGAATTGCCGCGCATCTTCATACGGCTGCGACGCGAGATTGATATTGACGCGCATGAATTAGGAATTACGCCAGCAGCGCCCCCGTGACGCCGGCCAATTTCCAGCGGGGAATGTAGCCGGTATTTGCACCCAATTGCGAACTGCTGACCAAATCAGAGACGCGCGCGCCGGTTTGCGCCTGCAATGCAGAGGCGGCTGCGTTCTCGCCCAATCCAGCGACAAAAATCTGTTCGAGGTTGAGTTGATAAGTGTCCTGGAAAAAGACCACGGAAGGGTAAATTTCTTCCGCGAGTTGTTCGCCGGTGATGGCCGCTCCAAAAGGATTTTCGATGGTGCGGAACAGCAATAGTTGTTGCTGATCAAGAATCGCAAGGCTCACCGTGCGGTCGTCCACTTTGACCACCATCGTTGGATGGTCGGTCGTGGCCGCGCCCAAAGCGGCCAGCATGGAGGGTAAAACAATGCCGGGAATGTAACCAGCTTCGCGGAATGTAGATTCGTAGTCATCGAGCACGCTTTGCAATGCGACTGCGGCAATGACCCGGACTCCCGTGGCGGTAGTTTGCGCGTGATAGGAGACTTTGGCCTTGTCCACATCAAAGGGAAGGGATTTTTTCAGTCGGAAGCGAATCACACCTTCCGCTTCTGCGGGCTTTTGAGGTAACGCTTCGAAGTCCAGTAAGACGACTCGTACGGCGGCGTCGGGCAGGACGGCGATCAAATCGCGTGAACGGCCACCGACTTGGTTAAGGGTCTCGCGAATAGCCGCGAGCACTTCACCGCGCTCCCGCAGGTTGTTTTCCATTAAATCAGGGACGAGGCTGCCGGCAGCCAAATCACGTGCTGCGCAAGCTTCCACCAGGCCGCCTTTTTCAGAGACGCGTCCGGCAATTACGCCATTTGACGTGATTTCACACGCCAGCCTCGGCTTTGCCCCGGATTTTGATTTCACAGCCATTTTTATTTCTTCAATTCCATACTATCGTGCGTTGTTGGAATCCGTCTTAACGCGAGCTTTCAATGAAGGTAACTTTGTTGATTTCCTTCAATGTGGTCAGCCCGATGCGGACCTTGTTTAACGCTGATTCACGCAGGAAGCGCATGCCTTCTTCGCGCGCCGCGCGGCGGATTTCTGAAGTCGGCTTTTTCGCCAGAATCATTTCGCGGATGCGGTCGCTTAATTCCAGCAGTTCGTGAATGGCAGTTCGACCTTTGAATCCGGAACCGGCGCACTCGATACATCCCGTGCCTTCGTAGAAAGTAACGCCCGCCCACTCCTGTGGATTCAAACCGCTGGATTCAAGGGTAGCTGCGTCGTAAGTTGTGGGAGCTTTGCAGGATTCGCAAATCAAGCGCACCAGCCGCTGCGCCAGAATGCAGTTCAACGCGGAGACGAAATTGTAAGCCTCGACGCCCATGTTAAGGAAGCGGCCGAGCACGTCCACGACGTTGTTCGCGTGGACGGTGGTGAAGACAAGGTGGCCGGTCAGCGCCGAGTTGATGGCAATCTGCGCAGTTTCCGCGTCGCGAATTTCGCCGACCATGATTTTGTCCGGGTCGTGGCGCAAAATCGATCGCAGTCCGCGGGCGAAGGTCAGGCCCTTCTTTTCGTTGACGGGAATCTGCGTGATGCCGCGCAACTGATATTCGACTGGGTCTTCAATGGTGATGATCTTGTCTTCGTCGGTCTTGATTTCGTTGATGGCCCCGTACAGCGTGGTTGTCTTTCCGCTGCCCGTAGGCCCAGTGACCAGCACCATGCCGTAAGGTTCGTGAATGAAGCGACGGAAGCGCTTGAGATCGTCTTCCGCAAAACCGACAACATCGAGCGTCAGCTTGCGGAATTTCTCGCTCATGGATTCTTTATCGAGCACGCGGAGCACGGCATCTTCGCCGTGAATCGAAGGCATGATGGAAACGCGGAAGTCGATGGGGCGTTCGGGCTGCCCGTATTTCACGCGAAAGCGTCCGTCCTGGGGCACGCGGCGTTCCGAGATATCCAGTTCGCTCATGACTTTGATACGGGAAATGATGGTGGAGTGATGCTCTTTCGCAATCGGCGGCATTGCCTCGGTCAGCACGCCGTCAATACGGAATTTGATGCACACGGCGTCGTCTTGCGTCTCGATGTGAATATCGCTTGCTCTGCGCTGTAGCGCGGTGAAGATGGTTGTATCCACGAGCCGGATAATCGGGCTCATGTCGTCTTTCGCAGTGAGCCGGTCAATGGAAATGCTTTCGTCGGCCGCGCCCTCGTCTTCACGGATGACATCCAGCGTGAAGCCTTCGCTGGCGTCTTCGAGAACGCGCTTGGATTGTTCGGTCTTCTTGAGGATTTCCGTAATCTGCGCCAGCGTCGCGACTTTGGTGATGATGCGCTTGCGCAGCAACATTCCAATTTCGTCGATCATCATCAGCTGGCTGGGATCAGCGATGGCGATGGCGAGGCGTCCGTCGGTGGTTTCTTCTAGCGGAATAAAGTTGTGCGAGAACATCAAATGGACGGGAATCGTCCGGAACAGATCGTGATGCAGTTGGAAGTTCTGCAAATCCACGAACTCGTAGCGATAGCGCCGGGCGACGTCCTGTGCCCGTTCGAGATCTTCGGCGTGCGAGAGGACCGCCACGCGTCCGCCATTCTCACCGTTTACGAATACTGATTTCTTTTCCATCTTGCTACCTATGTCTTTCTCGAAACCTGAAACTCGAAACTGTTTTAGTGAATCGTCGAACCTAACGTGAATATCGGCAAATACAGCGAAATCAGGATGCCGCCGACAATCACAGCCATAAACACGAGAATCATCGGTTCAATTAGGGCCATAACCGCACCCAGAGCCGTTTGCACATCTTCTTCGTAAAATTCCGCAACCGAGTTCAACATCGCGGGCAGCGCGCCTGTGGACTCACCGACTTCAATCATTTCTACCGAAAGGTCGGGGAACATCTTCTGCGCTTCCAGGCTTTTGGCCAGCGATTGTCCCTCACGCACGCTGATGGCGGCTTCAGAAACGCCATTGAGAATTCTGCGGCTGCTCATGGAAGCGCCGGCGGTTTCGAGCGAAGGCACCAGCGGGAGTCCTCCAGTGAGCAAAGTCGAAAGCATGCGGGAGAAATTCGCCACCTGATACTTCAGCCAAATGTCACCGAGCAAGGGCAGTCCGAGTATTGCCCGATCCAACTGCTCTGCGCCGCGGTCGGTTTTCTTCCATTGAAAAAACAGCACAATGGCGATAACGACTGCCACCCCAAAGATCGGTAAGTAGCTTTGTGCATGGGTGCCGAGATCGAGCATGAACATCGTGATGGCCGGCAGTTGCGCGTCCATGTCTTTGTAGAGGGTGGCAAATTGCGGGACCACGTAGGTCACGAGAAAAATCATCATCAAAAACACAACCGTGACCAGCAAAGCGGGATAGACCAGCGACACCGCCAGCTTTTTCTTGAAGGTCAACGCCAGCCGCTGAAAGCTGATGTAGCGGGCCAGCACTTCTTCCATGTTGCCGCTCTTTTCGCCGGCCATCAGGGTGGTGGTGTAGATCTTCGGAAAAATGCTTTGCGCAGCGAATGCGTCCGATAGCAACTCACCACCTTTCACGCGGTCGCGGACGTTCTGCAAGACCGAGCGCAGGGTCGCATCTTTTTGCCGCTTAATGAGCAAATCCAATGAACTGAGAACGGGGAGCCCGGCTTTGATCAGGGTCAGGAATTGCTGGTTGAAGATGACGAACGAGCTCTGCTTAACTTTTCCACGGCGCCTCAGACTGATGCCGCCGCCGGTCAAAACTCCGCGCGGCTTGACCCAATAAACCAGAAACCCCTGTGCGGCAAAGCGGTCGCGCACCTCGGCCTCGGAGTAGCCGTTTTCCACCTGCTCGAGCATGTGGCCTTGCTCGTCAGCGACTTTGATTAGAAATTCAGCCATGAAAACGCTGCGATGAAATGCTCTTCATCCCCTTCAAGTCTAACATTTCAAAACTACTAAGCCGTGAATCGCAATATGGTTGAGATGACCCCGGTAATGGCCTTCTCCATGCCAAAAATCCATCCTAACTTGCTGCAAACGCGAAAGATGTTAAAACTTCATAAAGCGCTACTGGCCAAACTCTCCGCTAATCACTTCGACACCGGCCGGAGGCACAAAGTGGAACTGGGCATCGCTAATTTCCACGTTTTCGCGCTGATTAGTAAAGCGATATTCCGTGGTCGCTCCGTCCGCTTCCTCAATTACGATGCGGGCGATCTGGTTCGACGGGGTGATTTCCAGCAGAACCTGGCTGACCCGCTCTTGCATATATTTCGGCACGCCTCGCAAAACCACGTTACCCGTTCCAATCGGAGCCACATCCGGAGCTGGAGATAATCCTTGTAACTCTTTCTCCAGCTTGGTTTTACCCAGTAAGAAACTTATCGGAGAACGCAAATCATCCAACTGCTTGACCGGAGACCGTCTCGCCTGCCGGTCTCCGGGGACATAAAACCAGGCGTCTTTGCCGTCGCTTACAAACAACTTGGCGTAGTCCTTCCCGTCGTTGGAATGCACTTCGTTAGGATGCACTTCGCTAGGATGCACTTCACTAGAACGATATTCCCAACGCATCTTGCCGGGTTTTTGTAATCCGGGCTTTTTCAGCCAAAGCACGCCGGATTCGCTCCGGTTCGCCCCATTTCCGCGGTAAGTTTCGATGAAATCGGCTTGCAGGGAGCGGAGGTGGTTGTAATGGTCGTCAACCGCTTGGGCGAGGGTGTGGATGTCGGATGCGGAGCAGTGGAGGGTTAAGGAGAAAATGCAGTTCAGAAGAAAGGCCGTGCGCAGGGTCACAGAGATAGTTTATCGTTTTCGACTGCTAGCTCAAATAGATCGCGTATTGATGGGTCCCGCCGATTTTCTTGAGAAACGAGGAATCCGCCAGAACCTGCTCCAACAACGGGTTGTGGTAAAGCACACACGCCGGACGGGGATGTTCGAGCAATGAGCTTTCCAGATTTGCCAGCATTTGCCGCAAGGCCGTTTCGGGCAGGGGATTGAACAGATAGAGCAACATCGGTTCAGCGGGGAAGGAAAACTCCCGCGCGTCGGCGCAGACACTCTCAATCGCAAAGCACTTCTGTGATTCCGACTGATACTTGGCAATATTTTCTTCAGCCATACGATGAAGCGCGGGCAACAACTCCACTCCAATAATTCGCTTGAAGGGATAGTCGGCCGCGAGCAGCAGAGCACGCCCTTTGCCGGAGCCGATATCTATGAATACAAATTGGCTGAAGTCGAGATGAAAATCGCCCGCCAGCGCCTCCATCATCTCGTGAAACAGTGAAGGCTCCGTCGGTTGGTAGGGCGAGTGAAACATGCCGAACAGGCGGTCGCGATGGCTGACGGTTGCGCCGGTGGTATCTACGCGGCGGTCCCAGTCGAAGTCCATGTCGCCATAACGCGAGCGGCGGCGTGATGGCGTTGAGTCGCGAAGAAATTCAAAAATCGTGGCGGCGAATTTTAGGCTGGCTTGAAAGTGTCCACTCTTGACCACCTCGGCTCGCCACCAATCGCGAATCGTGGGAACGATCCTCAATTCAGAGTTGTGCGCAGTATCTGGCAAGCATCAGTAGAGCACGATTGAGGCCGTCAGGAAATACCGACAAACCAAAGGATTCCTCGCGCGGATACTCACGAAACGACCCAGCATGGCTGGGATGGCAATTCGTGAAGCTTAAATTAATCAACCTAATCGCTGGGTAAAAACTTTGGCACTTTGGGTGGAATGTAGCCGGGTGGGGCTCCGTTGACAATGAAGGGGAAGTCGTCTGGATGCTGCACTTCGATGTGGCCGTACGGGGTGAGTTTGTAGGGATTCCCCAGCGGATCAACCGGCGTTCCGCCATTCAGGCCGGGAATTTGCAATTCTGCGAAGCTCGAAGGGATGCGGCCAGTTCTTTCCCGAAATTCATCCACCAGCGTTTCAAGATGAGCAACGTCATCGTCCACTCTTAACGCGCGCAAATGAGCGGCAGCGTTGGCACGAATATTTTTGTCTTTGGAGTTCTGATAAGTCGCGGTCCACAACATACGTGCGGTTTCGATCTCACCCGCGTGCTCGGCCATTTGAGCTGCCAAAATTCGCATGAACGGATGCGCGCCGGGAATTTGCGATCCGCGAGAAAAGGCATCCGCTGCCCCGGCGTAATTTTTCAGCTCCATGTAATAAATAAAGCCGAGATTGTAATAGAGCAGCCATTCGTTGGGATTGTTCTCAATACCAAAGTTCGTCAGGCGAACGGCTTCCTGCGGTTGGCCCGCTCCGTTGGGCGGCGGAGGAGAAAGAAAATTTGCTCCGAAGTCGTACGCGACTACCAGATGCGGGTCTAGTTGAGTGGCGATATTGAGCAGCGGCGCCAGTAATTGGAAGTGCATTGCCCCGACAGCGTGATGTCCGCCGAAATATTGGACAGCGCGAGTCCAGTAGATATCAGCCAGCAAACCGTCATAGCCAAGACTCATTCGCCGCAAAACTTTTGGCGAAGGCAAATACAAAACTTCTTCCAGCGTGGCTTGCGGGCGCAGTTGATCTACGCGATTCAGCAACAAGATTGACGCGCACATGCAGGCGACAAGGATGAAGCCCGCCGAGATTGTGACCAGCTTTGTCCTTGTCATGGAAGCCCTACTTCAAATTCCGCCGTTGAAAGATGAGTACGCCCGCGGCCATCACCATCGCGGTGTAGACCAGCGCATAAATTGTGTTGTAGAAAATCAGCGAGCTCGAAACCGGCTGCTCATGAGCCACCGACGTAATGATGTTCAGCGCAGAGAAGTTCGGTAGCAGATAAGCTGCACCGGTTGCCAGCCAGCGTTGCAAGCCATGCGTCATGGCCGCGAAGCCGCGTAAATCTTCTGAGAAGTTACCAATCACAAACAGAGCGAAAGCAAAGACCGCCGCCATGAGCGGCGAAGCGAACGACGAGAAAAACAATGCCAGCGCCGTCATCATCAGGAATTGCAGGATGCTGAAGTAGAGCGCCACCGCAATCCAGCCGTCCGTTCCGTGGAATTGACGTGAAACATAGAGAAGCGCAGCGAAGACGCCGATGGCCATTAGAAACGTATTGACTGCCAATGTTCCAGCCAAACCGAAGAACTTGCCGACAATAAACTCCCAGCGCTGCACTGGACGCGATAACACCGTGTAGAGCGTGCGCTTTTCGATTTCTTTGGAAACCAGACCGATCCCAATGAAAATCGCGATGACGATGCCGAAGAGTGAAACTGCGCTCAGGCCAAGATTAACGACAACCAAGCGTTCAATGCCAAAGGAAACCTGTCCCACGAGAATCGCCGCTCCCGACATGAGAAGCGCAAAAGCAATTAAGTTATAAAGCACGCGATCGCGGACTGCTTCGCGGAAAGTGTTCGAGGCGATGTAAGCGATTCTTGCGCTCATGCCCGGCCTCCGGCAGCGGTTTGCGTCGCGTTCGCGGAAGCTTGCTGTACTTTCTGAAGGTAATATTCCTCCAGCGACGTACTCAGCGGCGTCAGCGAAATCAAATGCAATCGTTCGCGTTGCAAGGTTTCCAATGCAGCTTCCTGCTGCTGTTCAGGAAGAATCGCGCGAACGGAATCCCCTGAAACAAAAAATTCGGCGTTCATGTTTTTCAATGCAGCCGGAATCGCAGTGCCGCGCCATACAATTTCAATTTTTCCTTGCACGGTGGAAGTGAGTTCGCTAATCGCGCCTACTCCACGCAACTCGCCTTTGTTGATGACGGCGACGCGATCACAGAGCGCTTCTGCGTCCGACAAAATATGTGTCGAAAAAAATACGGTTTTACCTTCGTGCTTCAGTTGCTCCATCAGTTCGCGGACTTCGCGGCGGCCCATAGGATCGAGGCCGGACATAGGCTCATCCAGAAAAACGACTTCCGGATTATGCAAGATGGCCTGCGCGATGCCGACGCGCTGCAACATCCCTTTGGAAAACTTGCGCAGCTGCACATTGGCTGCGTCTTTAAGCCCGACCCGTTCCAGCATGGTTGCGACTCTATGTGAACGTTCTTTACCTGGCACGCCAGAAAGCTGGGCGTAATAATTCAGAAGCTCCTGTCCGGTAAGGTAGTCGTAGAAATAAGGCTGTTCGGGCAGGAACCCGATGCGGGCCTTCATTCTAGGATCATCGAGATCCATATCCAGTATTTTGGCCGAGCCAGAGGTCGGGAACACTAATCCCATGAGCAGTTTGAGCGTGGTGCTTTTGCCCGCGCCGTTGGGGCCAAGAAAGCCAAAAACCTCGCCTTTTTCCACCTTTAAATGCAAGGGCAGCAGGGCCCGCTTTGGCCGTTTCCGCCAGAAGCCAACGCTGTAAGTTTTTTCCAATCCCAGGATTTCAATGGCAGGCATGGCTCGTCAGCCGTGATTATATGCAGTTGCGGGAGGCAGGGGAAATTACAAAAGTAAGGGTGATTTATTGGGCCAGCGCGTAAGCCTGGCAGGTGGCGACGTCAGGTGGAGGCGCCGCGCCGGCAAATCCCGGATTCGTTCGCAGCACCCCATCCGTCGTGATACAGAAATCGCGGACGCCGGTGATGTTGAAGTTTGACGGGGCCGCGCCAGTCACGAACGTCGTCGTTGGTGGCCCGCCAAAGCTGAGGGCATTAAATTGATACCCGCTTTTTAATCCAGTAGTCAGCACTTCGTCCAAAATGCAGGCCGTTACGGAGTTTGGGCTGCAAGGATTCGCGCCACCTAAATTCGCAATAGCTGCAGCGTACCCAACGTTCGGATAGGTCGTGGTGTAGGCGACCTCCGCCGTGGCTATTTTTCGAACGGAGGCGGCAGCCGAAGATTCATTTGCCGATATTCGTGCGCGCAACAGATTGGGAATGGCAATCGCGGCGATGACCAGAATGATCGCAACCACGATCAGCAATTCAATCAGCGAGAATCCGTTTTGACGTTTCATCGCAGCACCCCAAGCGCACGCCCATGAATGTGCACTTCACTGGCCGTCAGCGGGCTCTTTCAAGTGACGAGGGTTTGTATGTAAGTGATTGAAAAATATAGCGTTGTTAGTGCGTAATTATGCAAGTCAGGGAATGTATCGGCATTATTTGGCCGGAACTTGACACAAATTGGCAGTTTTCGGGGCTTACACAAGTGGGAAAGGTACTACTAAGCCAATCAGAGCCACGCACCCCCCTGATTGGCTTTACTTGAGGAACTATTGCATTGCCGTCCAGCTTTGGCAGGTGGCGTAGTTGGGTACGGTGCCATTGTCAGGGGTCAAATAACGCACGACGTTGTCATCGGTCGAGCAAAAGCCCTTCACGCCGGTGACGTTGAAGTTGGAGGCAACGGCAGTGGTCCAGAACTCGGTGTTGGCTCCGCCGACCGGATTTTGGCCGGTACTGGCGAAGTTGTAGCCGCTCTTATTGCCGTTGGCGAGCACTTTGTCAATCAGGCACGCATTGGCTGGAGACGGGCCGGCAGCGGGGCAAGAGGTTCCTGCACCGGGCCCGAGGAACGCCAACTGGGTGGCATATCCATTGGCGGGGAAAGAGGTGCTGTAGGAAACCTGGGCGGTTCCGATGGTGCGTACGGAAGCCGCGGCGGAAGACTCGTTAGCGGATATCTTGGCCCGCAACAGGTTGGGGATGGCGATGGCCGCGATAATCAAAATAATCGAGACGACGATCAGCAACTCGATCAGGGAAAATCCCTTTTGGCGGTTAATGTTATGAAACTTCATGGAGTAGCTCCTTCACACAGAACTGAGAAAATATGCACGTTCACGGCCTTTGAACTGTCTTTACTGAGGCCATTTTTCAATAACTTACAGCATAACTCAATCGTATAGAACGTTCCAGGACGGGATTTTTGCGGAAGATGTGGAGAAGAATTCCGTGGGGGCCGTGAAAAAACAGATTCCCCAGCCCTAAAGGGCATTGGGAATGACAGGGTGGAAATCGCGTAAGGGCCAAAAAAACGAAAAGAGCGCCGGGGTTGCCGACGCTCTCAAGTCATCTGCAGATTGAAGCTTACTGCAATGCCGTCCAAGCCTGGCAGGCCGCGTAAGCGGGCACTACGCCGTTGTCAGGAGTCAAATAACGAACCACGTTATCGCTCACAGCGCAGAAACCCTTCACGCCGGTGACGTTGAAGTTTGCGGCCACCGCAGTTGTCAGGAAGGTCGTGTTTGCGCCGCCAACCGGAATCGAACCCACGCTGGTGAAGTTGTAACCACTCTTGGTGCCGCCAGCCAGAACGTTGTCAATCAAGCAGGCGTTCGCAGCCGAAGGACCAGCAGCCGGACAAGTCGCGCCGCCAGGCCCAAGGCTCGCCAAGTTGGCGGAGTAGCCAGTGGCCGGGAACGAAGTCGTGTATGAAGTTTGCGCGGTACCGATGGTACGGACGGAAGCCGCAGCAGAAGACTCGTTAGCTGCGATACGTGCGCGCAGCAAGTTTGGAATGGCGATGGCAGCGATGATGAGAATGATCGCGACCACGATCAGCAACTCGATCAGTGAAAATCCCTTTTGCTGTTTCATTGCGGAGCTTTTCCCCTTGGATGTTTATGGATGCGTTAAATAGATTGCACTCGTCGGGCCAATGCGAAGGACATGCGTGCAGAGGGTAAGTGCCTGATTTTTCAATGATTTTATGAATATTTTGATGGAGATTGGTTTCCAATTGCGGACTCTTGCCAAAAAAAGACGACAAAAATTGTCAGGCTAAGGGGAAACCTTAGTAGATTCTGGGAGTTATGAACTACTGAAAGTCGTAGGAAAAGCAGATTCCTCACCGCTAAAGCGGATTCGGAATGACAAGGTGGTTAGGGTTGGGCGGGGCAGGCTGCTCTTCCCGCGCTCACGCTTGCCATATTGTCATTCCGACGAGCGTAGCGAGGAGGAATCTGCTGTTGCATGGGACTAAGAAAAGCAGATTCCTCACCGCTAAAGCGGATTCGGAATGACAAGGCGGTTAGGGCGGGGTGGAGCAGGCTGCTTTTACCGCGCCCGCGCTCACCATATTGTCATTCCGACGAGCGCAGCGAGGAGGAATCTGCTGTTGCATGGGACTAAGAAAAGCAGATTCCTCACCGCTAAAGCAGATTCGGAATGACAAGGTGGTTAGGGTGGGGTGGGGCAGGCTGCTCTTCCCGCGCCCACGCTTGCCATATTGTCATTCCGAACGAACGTAGCGAGGAGGAATCTGCTGTTGCATTGTCGTGGGCCTGCCCCAATCTGCGGCTAAGTCTTCCCAGGTAGGGTTATCCGCTTCAATCAGCCCGACTTTCTTTTCGCGGCGCCAATTTTTGATCTCACTTTCGCGGGCTATGGCTCGATTTACGTATTGAAATGCTTCGAAATAAACCAAGCGGTTTACTTGATAGCGACGAGTGAATCCGGTTGTTTCATGAGCCTTATGTTGGAGAACGCGCCCCATCAGTGAGCCGGTCACTCCCACGTACAGTACGCGGCTCTTGCTGGCGAGGATATAGACGTAATAGCGCTTGGTGCGCATGGGTGAAGCCTATGCCGGAGGCCGGGATTGCGCTGTGATCATGGTCACAGTCTAAGTGTGGAGAACAGCAGATTCCTCACCGCTAAAGCGGATTCGGAATGACAAGGTGGCTAGGGTTGGGCGGGGCAGGGCTGTTTTTCCCGGCGCCCGCGCTCACCATATTGTCATTCCGACGAGCGTTATCGAGGAGGAATCCGCTGTTGGTTCGGATAAAAGCAGATTCCTCAGCCCTGAAGGGCATTCGGGATGACAAGTTTTTTGGGGTTGTCGCGGACGACAAAGAGATGGTGCTATACAAAAAAAACGAAGAGCGCCGGATGTTGCCATCCGGCGCTCTGGCTTGTACCCTCCCCGAGGTACGTTGCCAAGTTCGTCTTACTGCATCGCGGTCCAGGCTTGGCAGGCTGCGTAAGCAGGCACCACGCCGTTGTCCGGAGTCAGGTAGCGGACGACGTTGTCGTCAACCGCGCAGAAGCCCTTCACGCCGGTGATGTTGAAGTTTGCGGCCACCGCAGTCGTCAAGAATGCAGTGTTCGCGCCACCAACCGGAACTGAACCCACGCTGGTGAAGTTGTAACCGCTCTTGGTGCCGCCAGCCAGAACGTTGTCAATCAAGCAAGCGTTTGCAGCCGAAGGACCAGCAGCCGGGCAAGTCGCGCCGCCAGGCCCAAGGCTCGCCAAGTTGGCGGAGTAGCCGGTGGCCGGGAACGACGTGGTGTAAGAAACCTGCGCGGTGCCGATGGTGCGGACGGAAGCCGCGGCAGAAGACTCGTTAGCTGCAATACGTGCACGCAGCAAGTTCGGAATGGCGATGGCAGCGATGATCAGAATGATCGCAACCACAATGAGCAACTCGATCAGTGAAAAACCCTTTTGTTTCCGCATGTGTTATCCCTTTTCTCCGTGAATCAGATTTCGGTCTCAGCAGACCTTGATGGCCAGTAT
>JAJPHW010000096.1 GCA_021325035.1 Terriglobia bacterium | reverse complement strand
TGAAAACTCTGTTTAATCGCTAAAATCGCTTCGTTCGAAGCCGAACCCAGAATAATGCGATCCGGCCAGTTAAAGTCTTCCACGGCACAGCCGGGGGTAAAAAATATCGGCTGCGAAACAAGTGCGGCTTGCAGCCCAGCTTGCTGTAAAGATTTTTCCACGCTGGTTGCAGTGCCTACCGACACAGGCGTCACAATACTCAGAATTGGCGACCGATTAGCCGCCCGCGTGATACGCAAAGCTAACTCTGTGAGCTGTTGCGGTGTGTCCTCCGCCAGAAAAATCACCTGGGCTTTGCGGGAAAACGACTCAATGTCGGTGGAATAAGCCAACCGCCCGGAACGAACGTTGCGCTTAATCACTTCCTTTAAGTTTTTTTCGTGGAATGGAATGTTCCCCCGCGCCATTTCAACCATGCGGGAGCTGTCCGGATGGCAGCAAATCACTGGTGTGCCAAAATCAGCCAGGCAAGCAGAAACAACGGTCCCCAAATACCCTGCTCCGTAAACCCCAACTTGCATAGGTCCTCCCGACCCATGACGCATAGTTCCCGCGGGGAAGGCAGGGTTGCGCCCGATAAATGCCAAATATCCAGTTATTTATGTACGCCTGGGCACTCGTGGAGGCAACTCACGGGAGGGCCGTGTACTCAAGGACAGTGGTACATGGGCCTTGGGAACCTAGCGTTTGGTTACGCTGCGGCCAAGAGGGATACTTGCCACGTCTCGCCAATAATTCGGCTCTAATTCGCGCACAAAGGTAAATTCTGCCAGAAGAACCCTGCGGCTCCCCGTGAACTGCTCCCATCGCTCATGGGCAATGGACGCCGCTTTGCGAGCCTGGTCTTCTGTGTTCATTTTCGCAATTGTAAGATGGGGCATATAAGGCCATTGCTCCTCCGTTGCCAAAGCGCTCCGATTCATACGGTTATGAAGATCAATCATGCGCTCTGCGCCCCCGGCCACGCGAATAAAAAGCGTAGGCGTAACGGGGACGAAGGTTTCCACTCCCCCGAGCAACACTTCGTAGGGTTCAACATTCAGACAAGTTTCTCTTAATTCATCCAGAGCAACACCCTCGCTACCTTGCAGGCAGCGCGGCGGCAATAGCGTCAGATGAGCTGCAAAATCGGGAGATTCAGGATGCAGTTCTCGTTGCAGCTTTTCCACGAATTGCCCGGCAGGAGTTCGGACGTAGGCCACGAGGGCAACCCGGCGAGTGTCTATCATCAAATCAAAATTATACGCTGGAACGGGTTCGGAGTCGTGAGGAACCCCTAAGAAAATCGTTATTCCTGACGTTCAATCTGCCATGCGACCTTAAAGATATAAACCCACTCACTTCATGCTTATAACACGCGCGAAGTGAGTGGTTAAGCTGAAATAGCCTATTGCACAGTTACATCAACAGGAGTGGACGGAATACCATTCGCGACCACTTCCAGAGTGCTGGCGCCAGTCTCAATCGAAGCAGGAACGTCAAAGCCCGTCCCTACCAGTTTGCTGCCGGTACCTACGCCCATCGTGCTGTGGTTATGCGTTTTCGCGTAAAACACATGGCCAGTCGCGGTATTGGTGATGCGAACCAGCGGATAGTTGCTGTTCATCTGGGCATCATCGCCATACGCGGCGCCGTTCGAGAGACCGTTGAATTGCGTTCCCTCTGCGATGTAAGTTTTGCCATGCACAAGAGTTGTCGAGGACAGCTTGGTGATCGTTGGCGCCCACGAAGGATTATAGGTTCCGGATGCGTTGTAGAGCGCAATGTTCTTGGTGGCTCCATCGGACGACAAGAACATCACTTGTCCGGTCGGAAGGACTAACATGCGACCGACATAAGAAGTGTTCTGCCCTGTATTGGGAGGATTGGGAACTGAAATGAACTGTGTGCCGTCGAACTCGTAGAAGCTGACCGGCGTGTTGAAGATTCCGGGGCTCATGTCGCAAAGCACGTTGCCGTCGGGCAAGATCGCGGCTGGCGCATCGGCCATGTCGTTGTTTCCCGGCATATCCGGTCCCGGAGTCCAAGTGCCCGGCTGAAGCGGATTTGCCGGCGAAGTGTAAATTGAGGTATGACCAGATCCGGAAGCGTTGCCGCCGGTGGCGAACACCGTTCCATCTGGCCGCAAAACCATCGGACCAATCTCTTGGGAGCTGGGATCTTCGAGCCGGACAATGGTGCTGCCGGCGCTGATCCAAGTGCCGTTGAGGTAGTCATACTTTTCGGCGTTAGGAGCATTCCGTCCGTCGGTGGTCAGAACTGCTTTATCGGGCAACAATACCCAGCCTTCTTCTGAATATGGATCGGCTTTCCCACTGCCCGTAGCCGTCCACGTCAGTGTCTTTTCATTCAGTAACGCGGCTTGAGTGCTGGTTTCATTGCGGCCAATCATGAATGTGCCATTCGCCAGAACAATCCCGGGAGAATCGCCGATTTCCGGCCATCCCGATGGCGGATTTACAACGGTCCACTTATTGGTGGCAGAATTGTAGTACGCGCCCATGTTGGTTTCGTCCTGCGAAAGGTTGTTATATTCGCCACCTTCCACGATTACGTTTCCGTCCGCCAATACAGCACTGGCAAAGTAAAGAGGAGCGTAGCCCGATTGCATCGAGGCCAATTGTGACCAGGTGCCATTGACGTAGCTGCCAGTATTGTCCGGAGTCAACCGCCACCAATTCGAGCTGTTGTACTGGTGCATCATGACTGTGCCATCGGTAAGCAGCAGAGCGGTATCGGCGGCGACGGTGGGTTGATGTTTCAATGGCGTCCAGGTTTGCGCCGGGGCAACAGCTGCCCAAGCCAGAAATAAGGAGATGGCTATTGCCGTGGTGCGGAAAATCTTCATTGCTTGTCCTCGCAAGATTTACTTCCTAGATGGACTAGGAGATTTTTTGTTGAATCTGTGCTTCACCGCGTATGTAAACGTCAGGCGGGATCGTGCATTTGAAAGCCTAAGCATCGTAGGCGGACACTGCCGCAGTGTCAATATGAAGAACTTTGCACACTTTTAGCTATTTCTTGGTCTTCTTGGCAGGAGGGATTTTCTTCAACCGGTGCGCCTGCTCGAATTCGCGCTCCAGCTCCCGGCTGTCCAGATTTTCCCGGATATGGGCAAGTTGCTGTTCGAGCTTGAGCATCGCGTCACCGATATTCTTCTTGTTGGTCATTGCAATATCCCGCCACATGGAATAAGGACTGCCCGCGATGCGCGTCATTTCACGCAAGGCTCGTCCTCCCGCTTCCAAAAGAGGAGCATCTTCTCCATATTCCTCGACCAGAGCAGCGGCCAATGCAGTCGAAATCATCTGCGGGAGATGGCTAATCCATGCGCAGAGTTGATCATGCTCATCTGCCGGCAAAACGGCAAGGCGTGCGCCAATTTTCTCAATCCATGCGAGATACTCACCGCAAATTCCGGAATGAATTTCCTGATCGCGTAGCGGCGTAATAAACCAGGCCGCACCCGCAAAAAGATCGGCATCGGCGGATTCGACTCCTGCGCTTTCCTTCCCTGCCATGGGATGGCCCGCAAGAAAGCGACGGGCGGCACTTTCCTTAAAACATGCTTGTGCCGTCGAAACAATTTCGGCTTTCGTGCTGCCAACGTCCGTGAGCAAGGTAGTGGCAGGCAAGGCAGGAGACAACTCGCGGATCAATTCAATCACCGCTCCGACCGGCGTGGCTAGCACCACCAATTGGCTGCCGTGTGTGCTATCCAGCGGACGTGTCACGCCGTCGTCTATCGCGCCCTTGTGAATCGCTCTTTCAATGACTGGAGCACGGTCGCAACCGACAATACGGCCGGTGAATCCATGATTCTTGAATGCGAGGCCGAGCGAACCGCCAATCAAACCAGTTCCGATAATGGTGATTTGGCGGATTGGCATGAAGCATTATGCCATGTGATTTTTAGGCGATCTTGCGGCCCACGGCGGGCGCAATCATTCTCAATTCGTCCATCAGTTTGGAGAATTGTTCGGGATAGAGCGATTGAGCTCCATCCGACAAAGCTTTGTCAGGATCATGATGTACTTCGATCAAGAGCGCATCCGTTCCCGCGGCCAGCGCGGCGCGTGCCATGGGTGCAACTTTGTCGCGCAGTCCAGTTCCATGCGAAGGATCAATGGAAATTGGCAGGTGCGAAAGCTTATGAATGATCGGCACGGCCGAAATGTCGAGCGTATTCCGTGTATAAGTCTCAAACGTGCGAATGCCGCGCTCGCACAGCACAACGTTGTAATTCCCACCCGCCATGATGTATTCGGCCGAAAGTAATAATTCTTCCAGGGTCGCGGCAATGCCGCGCTTCAGCAACACAGTCTTCCTGATTTTCCCCAGCTCGCGCAGTAGATTAAAGTTCTGCATGTTGCGCGCGCCCACCTGGAAGATATCCACGTAAGGCAGCATGACTTCGATCTGCGAGATCTCCATGACCTCACTGACCACCAACAGCTTGAAACGATCTCCCGCTTCCCGCAACAGCTTCAATGCTTCGAGGCCGAGGCCTTGAAACGAATAAGGAGAAGAACGCGGTTTGAAAGCTCCCCCGCGAAGTCCGCGAGCCCCAGCTTTTGCCACTTGCTCGGCCACAATAAAAAGCTGGTCGCGCGATTCAACTGAACACGGCCCCGCAATCACAACCACTTCTTCACCGCCAATTTTGATGCCATTGCCAACTTCAATCACGGAACCTTGCGGCCGGAAGCTCCGCGCTGCCAGTTTGTAAGGCGCGCTGATGCGGTGAACATGCTCAACTCCGGATAAAACTTCCAGATTGCGCGTATCGAAATCAATGCGGGCGCCCACAGCAGCGAGCACGGTCTGGCGCTCTCCGGTCGTGCGGTGCACGGCGAAGCCCATCCGGACAAGGTGTTCAATCACCTGCTGGATCTGCTGGTCGGTCGCCGTCTCTTGCATGGAAACAATCATAAGGAGTTCACTTACAACTCAATCAATCCGCTTAGTCGTTTACTTCCGCGTCTAGCTCTGTGTCTTCATGGGATTGAGGGGTCCTCGAGGCAGGCGCGATTTCCTCCTGCTGAATCTGCCGCATGATGTCCATGATGCGCTCGTAAATTCGCAGCAAATCGCGGTCAGGCAGCGGCCCCGGGTTCGATTGGCGCACATTTTCAAAAACTATTTGCTCCCGCTCCGGCTCATAAATCGCCATGTGCTCGCCACGTTTCAACTCGCCGATCGCGTGGGCCGCGCGCGCGCGCTGGCTGATTAACTCGACGATCGCTCGGTCAAGCTCATCAATCTTTTTTCGCCAATCGGTGATGTCCATGGCCATCTCGTGTCGCGGAACTACGTTCTT
>JAJPHW010000078.1 GCA_021325035.1 Terriglobia bacterium | reverse complement strand
CTCAAATCCACGCCGCCATCCAGGTTGTAATTCGGATTCGATTTTCCCAGGTTGCCATACAGCCCAATCCCGCCATCTATATAAGGAGAATAGGGCTGCACATCGGAATCCTGCGCCAGAACGCAGGCCGGGCAGAGTGCAAAAACCGCAAAGATAGAGATAAACACCCGGAGCACAAATCTGCCCATAGCTACCAGCTATCATGCTGAGCTTCTACTTCCAAATGCAATATCTAAGCGGATTCCACGGTTACCGTGGTGAGAGGTGTACGTAGGGGCAGATGTCCTCCTCTGCTCGGTCGAGCGCAGCTCGACAGCTACCTACTCTCCCCCTTGTCATCCTGAGCGAAGGTACTCGATTTGCTTCCGAATCGAGTACTGAAGTCGAAGGACCCCTTGTCTCTTATCCCAACCACCGGCCTATCGAGGAATTCTCTTAACCGAATAGGCAGCGGGCGCCCCACCAATCCATCCAATGTCCTCATCTGCCCACGTGGGGCGGGCGCCTCGCCCGCCTCCTTGAGTTGGGGACCACCACAGCTCACGTAGGGACGGCCGCCTCGGCCGTCCAGTCGAGCGCAGCTCGACAGTCCCGCCTCCTACTCCCTTGTCATCCTGAGCGCAGCGAAGGACCTATGCATTTCTACCCAGACATTCCTATCCGCCGCTCTGGATTTGGCCTTTGGGTGGCGCAGCGCTTGAGCGCTGCGATCCCCGCCTCTTAAATCATTCCGCGCTTTAGCGCCTGAGGTTGAGATCCCCAGCGCCGGGTGCCCCACTCCTTCGCGCTTTTTGCGAAGGGGTGGGATTCCACGAGTCCATCCTTGAATATCGCCGGGTTCAAAATAAAGGAGATGCTCCTTGAACCACCCAGCCCCGCAGGGGCGGAATATTCCAGCCCGGAGCGTAAGCCCCGGGGTACTCTACAAATTTCCGCTCACGCCCCGCGAGGGCGCCCAGTCCTGGCAACTTGACTTTGCTTTGAGCAGTCGAAGGATGGGACCCCCAATAAATTGCGAGTTCGCAGATGGGCGTGCTACCCTTTCGGGAACAGTCCAGCAAAAGTTCTAGCCAACGCAATATTTTCGCTTTACTTTCGCCAAGAAGACAGTTTATGTTCGCTTAGGAACGGGGTCACTTTTGCACCAACTTCAATTGGTAGAGGACGTCCGACGGTTTCCGCAGACCCGGTATCTAGGGAGCAAACTGAAGCTGCTGCCTTGGATATGGGACCATATTTCGGATTTGAGATTTACGTCTGCTCTGGACGCGTTCGGCGGAACTGGGAGTGTTTCATTTCTCCTCAAGAGCAACTTCAAGCAAGTCACATTCAACGACATCCTAAAATCCAACTTCATAATGGGCAAGGCGCTGATTGAAAACTCGGGCCAAACGTTATGGCCTCGAGATTGCTCGAAACTGACGACCCGCCAACCGGAGCGCACCTACGACGATTTCATTCAGCGGACCTTTAGGGACATTTACTTCACGACCCACGAAGATGAATGGATAGACGTCACCGTACAAAACATTCGGTCCATTGAGAATGACTATCAACGTGGGCTCGCGTTCTACGCACTCTTTCAATCGTGTATCGTGAAACGACCGTACAACTTGTTCCATAGAGCAAACCTGTATATGCGAACGTCCAACGTTGAAAGAAATTTCGGGAACAAGACCACGTGGGACAAACCATTCCCTCAGCACTTTGAGCAGTTCCTCAGCGAAGCATCGGGGGCCGTCTTTGACAGTGGCATTTCCTGTAGGGCTGAAAATCGAGACGTGTTCGATCTTGATACAGATTACGACTTGGTTTACATTGACCCGCCATATATGAACGCAAACGGACTGGGACCGGATTACTTCGATTTCTACCACTTCCTTGAGGGGCTGGCTGACTATGACCACTGGGAGAACAGGCTCGACCAACGAAAAAAACATCTACCCTTGAAAGCCGATACCAAGAGCGTATGGCTGGATAAGAAGCGCGTTCGGCAGGCCTTTGACGATCTGTTTGCGAAGTACCGAAAAAGCATTCTGGTGGTCAGTTATCGCAATGACGGCGTGCCGACCCCAGAGGAATTGCAGACCCTCTTGAAACGTCATAAGCGGGAAATTAGGTCGTTCTCGAACAAGCCCTACAAATACGTCTTGTCGTCAAATAGCACCTCTCACGAGGCGCTACTGGTCGCGATCTAGAATTTCAACCGATCTGGATTCTCTGCCTTCCACTTCTCAAATTCATCCAAGGTACGAAAGGCGCTATTTTTGTAGTTCGCCCAATATTCACGAAAATAGTTCTCACCCTTGGTAGCAAACGGGCCGTTGCCCTTCTCGAAGTCACTGATGTCCGCGGAAGAGATGGACCCTATATTTGTAGTATTTCCACTGCCCGGCCTTAAACCCGAAATCTTGTACTTCTCCTGAACGAAACAGCTAACGTCTTTGAATGGGCATGTAATCTTAGCGCGATCAGCTAATGGATGTGTCGCAGCTTCCGCTTGAGGGATTCGGCTGTAAACGAATCCGAGCATCCAGTGCTGAACATAGGTGCTGTATGGGAACAGAATGTTTTTCGTGTCATTCCGCAGAAATGAGGTGTAGCTACCCAACGTGTAAAAGAACGTTCCGTTCGCCCTTCGATATGTTGTTTTTACATCCACCGCGATCTTAGCTGTGTCGTTCTCATCCTTCATCAGTGTGAAATCTGGATAGACCGTCTGGGCATCGGGAGTCACCGTTTTGAGACCGTATTTTTCAGCGATTTCTTTGACGAGCGGGTAGGAGAACAACTCGAAGACGGTACTGAGCACCTTCGTGTCATTGCCCAAAGTGAGAATCTTGTCGTCGCCAGTAAGCAAACCTCTCACCTCAAATTTACAACCATGCTCTTTAATTTTTTCGGCGAACTCCGTGGCGAAGTCAATCGGCATGACGGCCCAGATTACCTGAGCCTTACACCCGCTGTAAAGGAGCTTAGGATTGATGAACGATAAAGAGCGCAGCCATACTTTGACGGATAGTATCTGCGGCAGACGAACCAGAGGTAGCGATGCGGAGTCGACGAAGCACAGCGCTGTCGACTTCCTTGATAGACGTGACTCGCTGCCACAACCGGATATAGCTCGTGATTTTCTGTTTGTCGTAATAGGGAGGAATGAGTTTTTGATCTTGAGGAAACGAGCGACTCACTTCCGCCAAGCTGGCTCGATAGACCTCATAGCCGCTCGGTTGTTTCTGAACTAGGAAAACGTATGTCGGGATGTTGTTGTTGCACTGTTCGTTGAGCGTTTTTATATGGCGTCGGGCTAGAGTCTTACCCATCTTACCGAGCCACACTGATCCCTTGCGGTTGACCACGTCTAAGTGAGCGGCAATTGTGTCGTCTGAAAACTTATCGGAATACCGCATGAGCAGGTGCATAGGACGGGAACTGTGGAAGATTCCAGTAGTCATTGCAATAGGGCGTGCACCTACAGTTTTCGCTAACCGTCTTCACGACGGATTTATACAAACGTGACTCCATCCGAAGGTTTTCACTTTATCACAAGTTGAGGATGACCTAGCCCACCTCCCTTCCACAGCTTGTCCACAATCCTATTCATCTTCCATATTCCTTATTGCTCCAATCTGTTCGACAATAGACTCATCCCATGACCGAAGCCTCCGACTTCAAAGAACTCGTCCGCCAGCAGGCTGACATCGTCCGCATCGTCGGGGACTACGTCAAGCTGCGCAAGTCGGGAGCGCAAAACTACTCCGGGCTCTGTCCCTTTCACGGCGAAAAGACGCCGTCGTTTTCCGTCCACGCCACGCGCCAGTTCTATTACTGCTTCGGCTGCGGAGTGAAGGGCGACGTTTTCAGCTTCGTCCAAAAAATAGAGAACATCACGTTCCCCGAAGCCGTCCGCCTCATCGCGCAGAAGCTCGGCATGGCCATGCCGAAGATGAACTACAGGAGCCCCGCCGAAGCCAAAGACGCGAAGCTCCGCGCGCAACTCCTCGACGTTCACGACCGCGCCACGGCATTTTTTCAGGAATGTCTCAAGCGTCCCGAAGGCGCGCACGCCCGCGAATATCTCGCCGGACGCGGACTCAACGACGAAATGCTCGCCGCCTTCCGCATCGGCTACGCCCCTGACTCCGGATTTCTTCTCCGCGACCGCCTGCGTAACGAATTTGACGAAGAACTCTTGCGCGAAAGCGGATTATTTTCCTGGAAGCAGGACAACTCTCCCGCAGACAACTTAAAAGAAGTGTCATCCCGAGCGAAGGAGGAACGCTCGCAAGCGAGCGCTCCTCCACAGTCGAGGGACCCGCTTGTGCCCGCAGACAACGGCAAGTCTGCCGCCATGTACTCCAAGTTCCGCAACCGCGTGATGTTCCCCATCGCCAACGAAAGCGGTCGTGTCATCGCCTTCACCGGACGCACTCTCGCCACCGACGAAAAAGCTGGCCCCAAATATCTGAACTCGCCCGAAACGCAGATTTACTCCAAATCCCGTGTCCTCTTCAATCTGAATCAGGCGAAAGAAGCGATCCGCAAACTTGACTACGCCATCCTCGTCGAAGGCCAGATGGATTGCATCGCCGTCTATGCCGCCGGATTTCACAACGTCATCGCCAGCTCCGGCACCGCTTTCACCGAGTTGCAGGCCAAGCTCCTCGGCCGCTTCAGCAAGAATGTCGTCGTGAACTTCGATCCCGACACCGCTGGGGCCCGCGCCACCGAGCGCACTTTGGGTTTGTTAGTCGAAGAAGAATTTCAAATCAAAGTCCTCACCCTCGAATCCGGGTTCGATCCCGACCTCTTCATCCGCAAAAAAGGACGCGATGCCTACGCCGCAGCCCTTCGCAGTTCGCAAAAATACTTCGATTACTTGATTGACCGCGCCCGTACTCAATTTCCCGTCCGCAGCGCCGAGGGCAAGGTTAAAGCCGTCAATCATCTTTTGCCGCACATTCAGCGCGTGCCCAGCCGCATCGTCCGCGACGAGCTCGCCGCCGAAATCGGCCAGAAACTCGGCATAGACTCCGCCGTCCTTCGTCAGGAGCTTCGCCACGCCGCGACTGACCGCTCATCGGTCAACCTCAAAACTCCAGCCGCCGTGCAGATCACCGACGCCGAGCGCATCCTCATTCGCGCGCTGGCTTCATCCGAAATGCTGAATGCCTCTGAGCATATCTCCGCCCGCGACGGGGCCGAAGAAGACTTCGACCCCTGCCGCCAGGCCCGTTACGCATTGCAAAATGAACGCATTCACGAAGGTCTCAGCTGCGAGTCTCTGATTGAATCCCTGCTGAAGGCCGGTTCCGAAATCGCCGATGTACGCGATGGAAAGAACGCAATGGACGTAATGGATTTGCCCATGTCCGAAGCTGAGCGCAATATTTTGGCAACGGCCCTGCTCAAAGACGACGAAGATTTGACCGCCGAGCGGTTGGAGGGTGCGGTCAAAGCTTTGCGCCGAATCCACCTGCGGCGGAGGCTGGAACAGGTGCAAGTTGAGCTCCAAAGTGGCCGCGTCCGTGAACCGGAGCGTGTGCAATCGCTTTTGCAGGAAAAAACCCGGTTGAAGCTGGCTCTGCGCGACCCGGCGGCGGAGCCCATCAGAAAATTCGGCTTGATGCGCTAGTTCATTGAAACTAAATGGGCTTGTCCATCATCAAACATTTGGCGGTGGTGTGGGCAAAATTCAGAAAATCGCGTCTCTTTCCGGCGGAGAATGCTCCGCGTAAGGTATAATTTAGGTTTGTGCTGACGCGTATCTCCGCACTCTAGCACCCACCGCTCAAAAATTCTGTGATGTGCGTCCCTCGGGACGCCTTGAGGATAATCCGTCTTGGCCCTTGACGACAAATTCGAAGATATTAAGAAGCTGATTGATACGGGAAAAGAGAAAGGTTACCTAACCTTTGATCAGGTCAACGACCTGCTTCCCAACGATGTCAATTCACCCGAAGACATGGACGACCTGCTCAGCACCATCAGCACGCAAGGCATTGACGTGCTGGAGGGGCCGAAGCTGCCGTCCTCGACCCTTGATAAAAAATACGACGAAGACGAGATGGGCGAGGACGTCGAACTCGACCTGACTCCCGGAGCCCTCGAAAAAACCAACGACCCCGTCCGCATGTACTTGCGCGAGATGGGTACAGTGCCGCTGCTTACCCGCGAAGGCGAAGTGGAAATCGCCAAGCGCATCGAGCGCGGACAACTTCGTGTGCTGAAAGCGCTTTCCCGTTCGCCCATCGTCATCAATGAACTGCTTGGACTGGGCGAAGACCTGAAAAAGAGCGTCCGCTCCATCAAGGAAGTGGTGACGTTCGATGAAGAAGAGATCACGCAGGACATCCTTGACGCCCGGTTGAAAGAGTTCACCGGGAAAATTGACGACCTGGCCAAGGCCTACAAAAAGTCCATCCATCTGGTGGAGAAGTTCGCCGCCGTCAACCAGAAGAAGCGTCCCAAGGATTACCGCCGCGCCCGCATCGCGCTGGCCCGTGCTGTGGTCCACGTTTCTCTGTGTGTCCGCAAGCTCGCTTTCACCGCCAACGAACGCAAGCGCCTGATTGACCGCCTCAACAAGACGGTTGACAACATGCGCTCGCTCGACCGGCAGTCGCTCAACCTCGAAAAGAAAGCGGAGGCCACACGCAGCGACGAGCAGAAAAAAGAATACAAGCGGCAATCGCGCGCCATCCGCGCCGACCTGGAAAAGCTGGAAATCGAAGCCGGCGTTTCCTTCCTTGAACTTAAGCGCACGCAGCGCGAAATCATTCAAGGGGACATGGATGCGGAGCAGGCGAAGCGCGAGCTGATTGAAGCCAACCTGCGCCTCGTGGTTTCGATCGCGAAGAAATACACCAACCGCGGTTTGCAGTTCCTTGACTTGATTCAGGAAGGCAACATCGGCCTGATGAAAGCCGTGGACAAGTTCGAATACCGCCGCGGCTACAAATTTTCGACGTACGCGACGTGGTGGATCCGTCAGGCCATCACCCGCGCCATCGCCGACCAGGCCCGCACCATCCGCATTCCGGTGCACATGATTGAAACCATCAACAAGCTCATCCGCACCTCGCGTCAGTTGGTGCAGGAGCTGGGGCGCGAACCAACTTCGGAAGAAATTGCCAAGCGCATGGACATTCCGGTGGCGAAAGTGCGAAAAGTTTTGAAGATCGCGCAGGAGCCGATTTCGCTGGAGACTCCGATTGGCGAAGAAGAAGATTCGCATCTGGGCGACTTCATCGAAGACCGCGCTGTGGTCTCGCCTGCCGAGGCCGTCATCAACGTCAACTTGAAAGACCAGACTGGACAGGTTTTGCGCACGCTCACCGCGCGCGAAGAAAAAGTCATCAAGATGCGTTTTGGACTTGAAGACGGCAGCGAACACACGCTTGAAGAAGTGGGACAATCGTTCGCCGTTACCCGCGAACGCATCCGGCAAATCGAAGCGAAGGCGCTGCGGAAATTGAGGCATCCGTCGCGGTCGAGGAAGCTGCGGGCTTTCATGGATGGAGTAAGGGATTAGGTAAAGTTTTAGATTGTTATGAGAGGACGGCCAGTCGGCCGTCCTTTTTTGTTTTGCGGTTGCGTGGGGGGTGTCCTCATTGCCGGATTTTCTTCCCAAATCGGGAAGGAAGTGCCGATTTATTTGCAGTGCGATGATCGAATCTTGGTTCCAACCCCTACAATTTGTTGTGCGGACGGTGTTTGGAGGGTGTTTCCAGTGGGTACTGGACGCCGTTTGCGAAACGGTCGAGTGGCTGGATCAGCCACTAGGGTTCGAGTCCTTCGCCCTCCGCTCGTCACTCGACAATGAGAAAATGCCTTGACATCGTTCCCAGCGGAGTTATCCTAAAGATGTTTCGCAAACGGCGTTTTAGTATCCAGCCCCGGCTGATCACCGGGGCTTTCGTATTTTCAGCACAAAGTGAGGACAGAATGATGAAGGAGTACAGGTTGACGATTCAGGCCGCGGGTCAGAATGAAGCGGATGCAATCGAAAGTGCTGTGAGAATGTTGAATAAGGGAGCGAGCTTTGAACGACGTATCTTCTTTGAACAACGTTTCCGTAGCACACGATCAGATAAGCGTTGAGCGAATTTGAGCGGCAACGGCTCCCAGGTTAGCGCCAAAGAGCGGCGCGAACCCTTCGACAAGCTCAGGGCAGGCTCTGGGGCAGCAAGCCTGATGACGTATCATTTTTGGATATGGGTAACCTGGAGTACCAGACTGGAGAGGAAATACTCCGCGGCGATCACGTGTTGTTCCACGGCAATCCGGCGCGGGTGGAAGCCGTTGCGACTCTTTCATTTCGCGACCCCGACGATCCCCAGACAGCATGGTATGTGCGGGAATTTGGGGGCGGGATACTGATTTCCGATCCTCTGGTTTCGGGGCGCACCTTTATCTCCGCCGAGTCCCTTCCAGATTACGAGGACTTGCAATTTGTACACAGAGCAGAACCGGGTCAATCCTAGTTTTCACGGGGAGCCCATGCGGGGGGCTCCCACATACTTCAAGAGCAAAGTCAAAAGCGGCGGACAGGAATGTCCGCCCCACACGTGCAGAAAATGCATGGGGTCCTTCGACTCGCGCAAAAGCGGCGCTCGCTCAGGATGACAATGGGAAGTTGAGGGCAAATGCAATGTCGAGTTAGCGCTCGAGCGGGCGGCTCCCTCGACAAGCTCAGGGCAGGCGCTGGGGCACCTGCCGATGATCAACCGATTAAGAGAGTCAATGCGCTGCGCTTGGAATGTCAAATGGGTGAAGAGGTTTGCTCCGCATGATCTTCAAAACTTCCTCGGTTCCATATGAGTCATCGTAGCCGATCATTCTGGGAGGCTCTGCAAATACGTATTTGTTATTACGCCCGTACTCGCCGGGACCGACGGGAGCCGCACTGATTTCGAAATCTGCCCGTTGAAGCGAATTCCACTGATGATGGGTGAACACCATGATGTAAATATCCTGATAGTGTTTGGTGGGAACAGAGTGAGGGTTTACCAGCGTGATTTCGGAACCATGCGTCAGCACTTCGCGGCCGTGGGGCCCATTATTGTCATAGCCTTCCCAAGTACTCTCGACCGTCGTGTATCCCTTCCAAGTTGCAGGAAGCGAAAAAGTGAAGCCATATTTTGTATTCCTATATTTGATGGCATTTTTCGCTTGAGCGGAATGTTTTGAGTTGGCCGCAGCAGATCGAGGCGATGTCTGTGCGGTCGGGGAATCAGTCTGGATATGGGGAGTTCCTGCGAAGAGTTGGACTGACAGAATCAGAGACAGTAAACCAACAAGCCGTCTTGAGTGAGTACTTCTAATATTCAGCCTCATAATTATGCCCAAGTACACCACTGGCAATTCCAAGGGTCAAGGGCCCACCCTGTCGCAAAGAGCGCGACAAGGATGGGGCACCCCGCTGTCCCCTATTTCTTGTACGCGAAGTAGTAGTGGTTTTCGCATTCATCAAGATGCGTTCCAACGAGCGACAGGCCTTCGGCATCCATGATGCGGCGGTATGCTTCGTAACCGAGTGAGATTGAGGTTCGCCCGGTCAGGGCATCGGGCCAAGAACAGCATTGGCTCGGAGCAGTGAACAGGAATCTGCCACCGCGGGGTAAGACGGCGGCGACTTTCGCGATGAGGCTGCGCTGGGCTTCCGCGTCCAAGAGAAAGAAAAGCCCCCAGGAGACCACAGCATCAAAAGTTCGACCGAAAAAGTCCGAATCTTCTACAGCGGCACACTCGACGGGTACGGTTGGAAAGCGGGTTCGGAAAGCTGCGACCATGCTGGGCGAGGCGTCCACCCCGTAGAGATTGAAGCCGCGATCCATCAAAGCCTGGGAAATTGGTACGCCGGTTCCGCAGCCCAAGTCGAGGACGGTTGCGCCGTCGGGCAGCGTCTGGGCCCAGTCACTCACAACCGAGGCTCCGACGTCTGGCCCACGCGTAGATGCGAAGATTGAAACGATTTCTTCGTAGCCATTCGACTTGTCAGGATTGGTCACGAACGGCAGTGTAGCATTCGAAAAAATCTGTAGGGTTTGCCAGCGGCTTCTTCCTTCACTTTCCCATTTTGGGAAACGCCTCTTTATTCCTTCTTGACCCATGTTTTGGGAAATGTGTGCAATAGAAGGAGGGCGTATATGCAAAGCAGAAAGCAGATTCCTCGCACATTCTCATTGCGCTCCGCGCAATTCCGGATGGCTCGGAATGACAAGGGAGTAAGAGGCTGTGGTGGAAAGCGAGGCATCGATTTGTGCAAGAGCGGCGCTCGCTCAGGATGACAAATTATGAAGAAGCGGAAGACGATCAGCAATCACAAGCAGCGCGGGGAGTGGGCGGAGCTGCGTTTTATGGCGCAGGCGGCGGAGCATGGGCTGAAGATCAACAAGCCGTGGGGCGACTCTTCGCAGTATGACTTTGTGGTGGGAAGCGGACGGAAGATGGTGAGGGTGCAGGTGAAGTCCACGATGGCGAAGTGCGGCGCGGGTTATGCGTGCTCGGCGAAGAGCAACAATCTGGGGTACAAGCCGGATGATTTTGATTTTCTGGCGGCGTATGTGATTCCGGAAGATGTTTGGTACGTGATACCGGAGCCGGTGATTCGCGGGCTGGGGTCGGTTTATTTGGATCCGGCTTCGGAGCGGATGAAGTATTCGCAGTATAAGGAAGCGTGGGAGTTGCTGAAGAACGCGGCGGGAGTGGAAGCCAGTGAGGCGACGCCAGAGCCGGTGGCAATGTCGCCGATGCATAAGGCGCTGCTGCATATGGCGGGGGAAATGAAGAAGGTGCATGAACGGCACGCGGCACATTCGCGGTGGGTGCATGGGGTGGAGGTTGTGGAAGCGAAGGAGGAGTCGTAGTTTTTGTTAGCTACAGATATCCACTATCAGTGCGGTTATAAGAGTTCGCATCCAACCTTTATTGTGCTTGCCGGTGCGCGTCGAACCACCAAGCCCATGGAATAAGAATTGCACCGCCGATAATGGTGACCCAAGCCAGGGCTGCAACGGAAGGTGGGATCGGGCTGAAACGGTCGCCTATGTTGATAAAGACTAGGAATCCGACAAACCCGGCGAAGGCGTAGCGGCCGATACGGTCGCGGGCGCGCGTGACATTCATATAAAGCCCGATACCAATGGCGAACATAGCGAACTCGACGATCATGGTGGCGGGTATGGAGTTCCAAAGCCCCAAGCCGTAGCGTTGGCTGGCGCCGGGATAGAGCGGCATATCGGGGCGATGCGAGATCCAATCTAAAAGAAAATGGCTGAGCACGCAGATTGCGATGACGATGCTGCCGCGTGAGTATTTTGTGAGGGCGTAATAAAGAAGAGCGAAGGCAGCGGCCCAGACGATATCCATGAGCAAACTGTGCGACCACGGGTAATCGTAGAGATCGAGGGGCGTGTAGCGGGTGTCGCCGGGGGCGATGCGGACGTGCTCCCATCCCAGTAATAAGAAGATGGGCCATAACATATCGGCAAACTGCGTGGCGGCGATCAAGAGAGCGACCGAAGTTCGCGGGGCGAATTTCTTGGCGGCAAAGCCGGCGGCGAAGTGTCCGATGAACATGACTTAGTTTTTAAATCTTACATCTTCTTTATATGGAGGCGGATGCGTTATTTGCATGCGTGAGGCCGGGGTCTTGCGGTTTTGGCGGTTTGTTATGAAATGCGAGGATACGCTTCTCCATCAAGTGCCACGAAGCCGCGGAAATAGCGGTGGTAAGTAGAAAGGCGAAAACAGCGACAACCACGGTGGAATGAAAATACGCCCTCAGCCAGCCAATTACGAGTTCGTGATAGAGATAGAACGTGTAGCTGATGATTCCGAGATAGCGCACCGGAGTCCACGTCAAAACGGAATAGATGAACCCCTCGCGAATAGCGAGCGTATAGAGTAGCGTGCAACCGAAGAAAAGAGCGATGAGCGAGTATCCCAGCGAATTGAATAATATGCTGTTCGCACTGGTGCGAAAGCCGGGAGCAAAAAGAGACAGCGCGCCAAAGAGGGCGACGGAGAGCAATCCGACGACGGTTGCTGAAGTTTTGCGCTGTGCGATCCACTGCGAATTGCATTGCTCGGAGAGCGCGAGAAAGGCGCCGGTCGCGAGCGTATCGGCGCGGAAAATGGTCAGAGTGTAAATGGGGAAGTGAGTTGAAAAGTGAGAAGTAAATATTGCGCGCAGAATTGGCGAAAACAAGACGATGCCGATGGCCACCCGGCGCATAGCTCTGCGGCTGCACAAGAGAATAATGAATGGCCACACGATGTAAAACTGCTCTTCGACCGCCAACGACCACAATGGACTGAAAGCCGCCAGCGGAAGTATGCGTAATGCAACGGGAAAATTGGCGAGCGGAAGTATGTACCAATACCAAAAATGCCGCCACGGCAAATGAGGGAAAGTCAGGCTTATAAAGATGAGAAAGCCGAAATACGGAGGAAGAATGCGGCGCACACGCCGTGAATAGAACGCCGACCAATACTTTCCTGTGACAGCTCGGGTATCTTTCAGGCGCAGAAGGATTCCGGTGATTAAGTACCCGCTCAATACAAAGAAGAGGTCCACGCCGATCCACAAGACTGGAACGCCAAAAGCGTGGGTGGCAAACACCATGAGAATCGCCAGAGCGCGAAGGCCGTCGAGCTGAGGGATGCGACGCATGAATATTTCCGTTTGACTTTACCAGTTTTCCGATTCTTTCCACAGACAATCGGATTCCTCCACAGGTTCTGCACAGCTAGACGCAACTTTACGATTGCACAGTGTTAGTAACAAGGAGCAGAGTGCTTGTCAGCGTGCGTGACAGTTCACGCGGCTGGCGGATTGCGAACAACCGGTAAGTCCGGCGGTTCTCGAGGGTGGATCGCCGGAGGGTGCGATTGCGTCATCAACATGGCAGATGAACGCATGAGCGCCGACGGCATTTGCGGCCTCCTGAGAATGTCCTCCTGGTAGGCAGGGCTGACCGTCTAACCGGAAGTGCAGTCCCCCGGATCGTAGCTCAGGGGAGCCGATCGCGGTGTGAGGAGAGAGACCGGGTATTCCCTCCTGGGAATGCGGGTTCGAACCACACGAGCTGAGTGCTTCACGTACAATTACGGCTTCGGTGGCTGGCCGAAGCCGTATTTATTTTTGATGGATTCTTTGCAGCCGCCATCTGCGCTTGGCCGAAATGTCTCAGTTTGATTTAGGATGCGGGCGAACGCGCGATCTTAGCGCGCGGCCCGCCCAGATCCCTCGCTTCGCAAAAAACGCTTGCTCAGGATGACAAACTGGGCCATTCCCCACTTCGCTTACTTGTTATTCGCTTTTCATTCTCCTAGAATAAGCGCGTGCTCCCCGGCATTTTGCGCTCGGAATTATTGCCGATTTTTCCAACGAAATACTTCTCATCCACAGTGTTCGAGAACGTAGGATCAAGCGGCGGACAGGTTGAAAATCCCGCCCAAGCGAAGCTTGGACGGGGCACCCGGTAAAGGCAGGTTCGGAAATTGGCTACGACTGATTACAGCATCGCGCATACACTTCCCGCCAACGTTGACGCCGAACGGTCGATTCTCGGCGCCATTCTGCTGGACAATTTTTCTTTCAATGAAGCGGCCGAGCACCTGAAGCCGGAAGATTTTTCGCTCGACTCGCACCGCCGAATCTACCAGCGAATGATTGACTTGATGGATACGTCGCGGGCGGTGGATTTGATCACGCTGGTCGAGGAGTTGAACCGGAGCAAGGAACTGCAAGCGGTGGGCGATGTGGGGTACATCTCCGGCCTCGTGGATGGCGTGCCCGACCGGCCGAGCATTGAGCACTATATAAAGATTGTCCGCGACAAGGCGCTGCTGCGCGGGCTGATTCATACCGCGAATTCCGCCATCGCCCGGGCGGCGGACCAGAGCGACGATGCAGAAGATGTTTTGAATGAAGCCGAGGCGGCGCTGTTTCAGCTTTCGGAAAAGCGGCTGGGCCGGGGCTTCATGGGCGTGCAGGAGATCGTCAAGGAAAAGTTCGGGTCTATTGATTCCCTGCTGCAAAAAGGGCAACGCATTACGGGCGTGGAGACGCACTTCGCCGACCTCGATGAGAAGACGGCGGGGCTGCAGAAATCCGACCTCATTATTATTGCGGCGCGGCCTTCGATGGGCAAAACGGCGTTTGCCATGAACATTGCGGAGAACGCGGCGATTATTGACGGAAAAGTCGTCGGCGTGTTTTCCCTGGAAATGTCGAATGAAGCGCTGCTACAACGTTTGCTGTGTTCGGTGGCGCGGGTGGACTCGCACAAGTTCCGCACCGGGTCGCTGTGGCAGGACGACATGCGCAAAATTTCGCAGGCGCTGGAAAAGCTGACGCAGGCTCCGATTTTTATTGACGACACGCCGGGGATTTCGCTGAGCGAGATGCGGGCGAAGGCGCGGCGGCTGCGGCAATCGCAAGGCAAGCTCGACTTGATCATTGTGGATTATTTGCAGTTGATGTCGGGCGGATCGCGGCGGTACGAAAACCGGACACAGGAAGTGTCGGCGATTTCGCGGGGATTGAAAGCGCTGGCCAAGGAAATGGAAGTGCCGGTGATTGCGCTCTCGCAGTTGAGCCGCGCGCCGGAGAGCCGCGGGTCGGGCGACCACCGTCCGCAACTGGCGGATTTGCGCGAGTCGGGTTCGATTGAGCAGGACGCCGACGTGGTCGCGTTTATTTTCCGCGAGGAAGTTTATAAACCGGACGAGCCGGAGCTGGAAGGCATTGCGGAGATTTTGATTCGCAAGCAGCGCAACGGCCCGACGGGGACGGCGAAGCTCGCGTTCCTGAAGAGCTCGACGCGGTTTGAGTCCATGATGCAGGGTGGAGGTGGGGAGGAGTTTGGAGGGTAGGGGGTTGTGGGAACATAGTTAAGACTTAACGCGACAAAAATAGGTTTGACACAAGAAGTGTCGCTCATGGTTCAAAACAACAGGTTATAATCGCTTCCGCAATCGGGCCTTGGTCGTGTCAAATCCAAAGAAATCGGTAAATTACATTATGACTGTTTTCGAGACGAGACTGACTATTGGTGTTTGTCTACCTTTCTGCCTTGCATTTGTAGGCATACTTGGCAAAAGGTTGTCGCGCGGAGCGGCCGGGAAGTGGATGGCTGAAGATTCCTATTTTGGGAAAGAGCTTTTGATGGCAGGGATATCGGCTTCCATCCTAAATATGCTCGATTATGCTTTTCGATTACATGGCACCGTTACTTCAGTAACTGCATCTAATCAGTTGGCAGGTGCTTCACTGTATCCCAACGGTCCTATTTTTCCGTACGATACAGGTATTCTGTTCTTTAATTTTGTCGTTGCTTTTATAGGGATGCTGCTATTTATGTTCGTTTTGACTTTGCATCAAGACTATGAAAACAATCCGAATAAGAGCAGGAATATGCAACTTTTCATGCTCGGTGGCGTAGCTAATATGATAGGCTTTGGTGTATTGCTAGCGGGCGTTGCGGCCATGCCTTAAGGGAGTTATATTATGACCACTAAAATGATCGCCCAGACGACGACTTCGAGAAGTTCGAAAATCGAAGCGGGTGCAGCTCTTCTAGGTGCCGGCTTAGGCGCAGTTGGGGTTGTTATGGCGGAACCCCTTATTCTTGTTGCAGGAGCTGTAGCTGCGGTTGTCGCTACTGGTATGAGAATGTCTGACCATTCCGATAAGCGATGCCTTGTCGGAAATACTGTGTCGCCACGCAATTAGCTTTTCCCAAACGGTTTTCTTGGTGCTACTTAGCAGGCGCCATTATCGAAATGACCGATTTTCCCTGTGGTACCGACCACGCTGCGATTTCGTCTGCAAGTCCAAAGTCAACCGCTTCCTGAGCTGAGATTTCTAGTTGGTGACGTCGCGCCTGTTTCCACTTTGTTGCTGGCATATTGATACGGGTTTTCAAAATATCGTCGATGTCCTTGTCGTTTTTTGCAAGAGACCTCGACACGATCCGATGCTGCTCGGTGTTCAATCCTGAAGCCGCTTTCCAAACTGCGGGATGCAGCAGAAACTTCGCGTAAGGACATACAATTCGGCGGGTGGCGCTGAGAAAGACTAGTACGGCTGCGGACTGCACACCGCCTGAGTTGAACATTGTTACGGGAATGTCGGCGGGATAGCCTTTCACATAATTGTGCATGTTAATTGCGTCAACAATCATCCCACCGCTCGAGTTGAAAAGCATATGGACGGCATTATGTCGCGGTCGGCTATCGAGAGAAATTAAATCCATCCAGTGAATGAACCTTGCCGCTGCTTGTTCAGTAATTTCCTCTGAGAACGACACATGCTGAATGTCCAGCGGTGGCGACATCGGGTCTGTCGAAAATGGAATTCCTTGGTTCATGATCGATTATCTTAGCAGTTCAGATCGGCGTGCGGGCCGAGCCTATCGCTAAGTAACTGAAGGGGGCTGGCCCTGCCTAACGCTAGATAATTGAGGTTGCCCCACCTTCGCAGGGTTCGAAGGGTGGGCACTACAAACCTCGACTCCGTGCTTTTTCGCGTGCGTTCAAAGATTAACCGAGCCATCGTTTCGGGAATGTTTTTTGTCCGGGACATTGCATCCCACCCCTTCGCAAAAAGCGCGAAGGAATGGGGCACCCACGGTTGTGGAGATGCAGGCTTGAGACAAGGTCAAAGGCGACGGCCAGGAGTGTCCGCACTGCACGCGAGATCCTTCGGCCCGCGAAGAAAAGCGCGGGCTCTCAGGATGACAATGGAACTTAAATTTGTGGAATCCCACCCTAGTCGCAAAGAACGCGACTAGGATGGGGCACCCCTCAGTTGTGAAGATCGAGACTTAAAATCAAAAGCAGCGGCCGGGAATGTCCGCTCCACACGAACAGAAATACATAGGTCCCTCGTTGGGAGTCGTTCGCTTGCGAACGACTCCGCTGCCTCAGGATGACAATGGATTTATAAATTTGTGGATCCCACCCTAGTCGCAAAGAACGCGACTAGGATGGGGCACCCTCGATTGGGGAGATGCAGGCTCGGGCAGGTGGGGACATCCTTCGACTTCGCTCAGGACAGGCTCTGGCCCTACACAGGTCAAAACGGCGGACTGAAGTGTCTGCACTACACAGACAGAAAATGCATATATCCCTCGTTGGGAGTCATTCGCGAAGCGAACGACTCCGCCGCCTCAGGATGACAATGGGAGTCTCTTAAAGTCGTGCTTAAGGCAGTCAGGTCAGCATGTGACGCAGATGGCATCTCCCTGTGCCGCAAATCACATCGAAAGTCCCTCGCATGATTGGAAACTATGCGTAGCTTTGCGATGAGGATCTATGCAAACACTAAAAGTGAGTTTGATTGCAACGTTGATTGCAACTGGCGCGAGTTTCTGGTTTGCGCATCTCGGGCTGATGCAGAGGATGTGGCCGGAACATCCGCAAGTGGCTGGTTTTCTTGTTTGCCTGGGAACGTGCTTTCTCGTACAGGCGATGTGGCCAAAGGAATGGCTCGGCGGAAACCAGAAAACGGGACAAAGATAGACGGAAGGTGCGAGGCGGGACGTTGCCTCCCACCCTAGTCGCAGAGAACGCGACTAGGATGGGGCACCCTCGGTTGGGAGATAAAGGGTTTAAGGTGGAAAGGATTCTTCAATTCGGCATATTTCTTTGCCATTGTCCTGTGGAAAACTTTGTGGAATGGTGCGCCGAGGTTGACTCGCGGACATTCATTCACTCGGAATGATGCACAATATTCATAGGTAGGTTTCTTGTAGGCCATTCATTTAAATGGATTTAAATGATTTTTGTGATGTAAATGGAAGGTTCATCGAAAGCCTTAAAGATTCTATGCAACCCATGAGATTTACACATTGTGAGGGCATGTACCAGTGGGTGGGCAAGGTTTCATACGCGTAAAAAGCGGCGTTTCTTTGGGATGAAATGCCGATCAGTCGCTGCTTTCGCCGACTTTGAGGACGGCGAGGAAGGCTTCCTGGGGAATGTCCACGCGGCCGATGCGCTTCATGCGCTTCTTGCCTTCTTTTTGCTTCTCCAGCAATTTGCGTTTACGGGAAATGTCGCCGCCGTAGCACTTCGCCAAAACATTTTTGCGCATGGCGTGAACGGTTTCGCGGGCGATGATTTTCGCGCCGATGGAAGCCTGAATCGGCACCTCAAACATCTGCCGTGGAATCAGTTCGCGCATTTTGGAGACGAGGGCCTTGCCGCGTTCATAAGCGAAGTCACGGTGGACGATGATGGAGAGCGCGTCCACGGGATCGCCAGCGACGAGGATATCCATTTTGACCATGGGCGAATCCCAATATCCGGCGAGGTGATAGTCGAGCGAAGCATAGCCGCGGGAGACGGACTTCAAGCGATCATAAAAATCGAGAACGATTTCGTTGAGCGGTAATTCGTAATGGAGCATAACGCGGGAAGAACTGACGTATTCGAAGGTCTTCTGCACTCCGCGTTTTTCTTCGACGAGAGCGAGAATGCCACCGACGTATTCTTCTCCGGTGAGAATGGTGGCGAGGATGACCGGCTCTTCGATTTTTTCGATTTCACTGGGATCGGGCCAGCGCGATGGGTTGTCCACTTCGATGAGCGAGCCATCAGACTTGGTGATTTTGTAGCGCACACTGGGCGCGGTGGTGATGAGGTCGAGGCCGAACTCGCGCTCGAGGCGCTCCTGAATGATTTCCATGTGGAGCAGGCCGAGAAAGCCGCAGCGGAAGCCGAAACCGAGGGCAACGGAACTTTCCGGCTCGAAGAAAAATGAAGAGTCGTTGAGGCGAAGTTTTTCTAGAGCTTCTCGGAGTTGGGTGTGCTCGTGCGCGTCCACTGTATAGATTCCGGCAAAGACCATGGGCTTGATTTCTTCGAAGCCGGGCAGGGCTTCGAGCGCGGGGCGGCCTTCTTCCGTGACGGTATCGCCGATTTTCATGTCGGCGACGTTCTTGATGTTGGCGATGAGAAATCCGGCTTCGCCCGCTCGAAGCTCATTCATCTCGACCGGCTTGGGGGTCATGACGCCGAGACCTTCGACATCGAAAACGCGGCCGTTGGACATTAGGCGGATTTTCTGATCTTTTCTGATGACGCCTTCAATCACGCGAACGGAGGCGATGACGCCGCGATATGGATCAAACCATGAATCGAAAACCAGCGCCTGGAGCGGATTGTCGGGATTGCCTTTGGGCGGCGGAACTTTTTTGACGACAGCTTCGAGTACGTCGGGCACACCCTGTCCAGTTTTCGCACTGATGAGAACGGCGTCGGAGGCATCGAGCCCGACTGCGCCTTCGATCATTTCTTTCACGCGGGGAATATCGGCGCTAGGAAGATCGATTTTGTTGATAACGGGAATTATTTCGAGGCCGTTATTGATGGCGATGTAGGCGTTGGCGAGAGTCTGGGCTTCGACGCCCTGCGAGGCGTCCACGACGAGGAGTGCGCCTTCACAGGAAGCGAGAGAACGCGAGACTTCGTAAGAAAAATCGACGTG
>JAJPHW010000177.1 GCA_021325035.1 Terriglobia bacterium | reverse complement strand
TTTTTGCTGTTGATGTCGGGAATGGGGCGCACGCGGCCGAAGAGAGTTTTGACTTTGCCTTCGCGGCGGACTTCGTCCAGCGTGGCGTCAATGAATTTGCGCACGCCCGCGTATTTTTCGAAATACGCATTGATGAATTGCTTGCCTTCGGCGGGTGTGATGCCGAGTCCCTGCGCAAGGCCGAAGGCGGAAAGACCATAGACGATGCCGAAGTTGACGACTTTGGCCTGACGCCGGTGTTCGGGCGTGACCATTAACGGCGGCACGCCGAAAACCTGCGAAGCGGTGAGGGTGTGAATGTCATCTCCACGGCGGTAGGCTTCGACCAACAAAGGATCGCGCGAGTAGTGCGCAAGCAGGCGCAGCTCGATCTGCGAATAATCCGCGGACAACAAAACATGGCCGGGTTCCGCTGTAAATGCGGCGCGAATTTCGCGGCCGAGTTCGGTCTTGATGGGAATGTTCTGCAAATTAGGATTGGTCGAGTTGAGGCGACCAGTCGCGGCGTTCGTCTGTCCAAAGGTCGTGTGCAGGCGGCCGCTCGTCGGACTGAGCAGCGCAGGTAGTGCGTCCACGTATGTAGATTTGAGCTTGGTGAGCTGGCGATAATCGAGAACTTTGCGCGGGGCTTCATGAGCTTCGGCGAGGCCCTCGAGCACATCCACCGCCGTGGATATCGTTTTGCCTTTGCCATACTTCACAGGCTTGGGCAGGTTGAGCTTGTTAAAGAGAACATCGCCGAGCTGCTTCGGCGAGTTGATGTTGAATTCAACTCCGGCAAGCGAATAAATCTCCGCGGCTTTGGCGGCGATTTCATTCTCCAAGCGGGAAGACATCGCGCTCAGAGCGCCGCGATCAATCTTGACGCCGGCTTGCTCCATGCGGGCGAGGACGGAAACGAGCGGGAGGTCAATTTCTTCATAAACCTTGAGCAGGTTTGAATCTTCGATGTCGCGGCGAAGAGTGGAGGCGAGTCGTCCAGTAAGGTCGGCGGCTTCGGCGAGCGTGCCGGTAAGTTTGAGATTCAGGCGGCGGAGAGCGACATCGGCAAGACGATGCGAGGCGGTGTTTGGATCGAGGAGAAATGAGTACAGCATCGGATCGTGGCGAAGGCCACCAAGTTCGAGGCCTTCCCGCTGAAAAGCGTGCATCGCCGACTTTGCATCGTGAATAGATTTGGGAATGGTTTCGTCAGCGAGAGCCTTATGCAGGCGTGCGGCCGCATCGCGATTTTCAGCAGTGATGACGCGGGCATAGCCGGGCGTGGCGGAGATGGCAAGATTGCGCGGTTTGATGGCGGGGGTTGATTCTTCGGCGGCATCGGTGAGTGCGAGAAGAGATTGAGTTTCCACAGGTTCATCGGTGGATTCTTCTTCTGAATCTACGTCGGCTGTTTCCGCGGATTCGACGGCGAGGGCAAGCGCTCCATCTTTGGGAAGGGCGCGAAGCACGGCTTCCACATCAGCGGCAGTCGTGGCGTCGGCGTAGTCGGATTCTGTGACTTCCGCAGTGGGCAGGAGTTCTTTCAATAGAGAATTGAACTCGAGTTCGGTGAAGAGGGCGCGCAAGGCTTCGGAGTCCGGCTCGCCGACTTGCATCGCGGTGGTGTCGAGATCGATAGGGACATTGCAGTCAATGGTGACCAACTGCTTGCTGAGGAGAATGTTGTCGCGATTATTTTGCAGCGACTCGCGGTAGGTTTTCTTTTCTACTTCCGCGGCGTGGTCGAGAGCTTGCTCGACGGAGCCGAAACGCTGAATCAAATCCACGGAACCTTTATCGCCGATGCCGGGCGCGCCGGGGATGTTGTCCACGGAATCGCCGCGCAGGGCCATCACGTCAATGACGCGATGGGGCGGCACGCCGAGAGTTTCTTCGACTTTGGCGGCGTCGAGAATCAGATTGTCTTTGGGTGGATTGAGAATGAAGACTCGGTCGTTGACGAGCTGCATCATGTCCTTGTCGCTGGAGACGACATAGACGCTGCGGCCTTCCTCGGCGGCTTTGCGGGCGAGCGTGCCAATGACATCGTCGGCCTCGTAGCCTTCGAGTTCGAGGATGGGGATGCGGTAAGCCTCGAGGGCGCGGCGAATGTAAGGAACCTGCTGGACTAGGTCAGCCGGCATTTCGGTGCGATTGGCTTTGTAGCCGTGATATTCGGTTTCCTGAAAAGTCTGCGTCTTGAGGTCGAAGCGGCGGACACTGGTGAGGGCCGTGGCTTGCTGGTCGCGAAAAGTAGGGCCGGCTACATCGAAGACGGCGGCAAGGTAGCGCGGAGAAAAATCGTCATGCAGTTTGCGCAGCATGTTTACAAAGACGTAGGTTGCGGCGGTGGGGAGCCCGGTTTTGGTGGACATGCCGCGCTGCCGCGCCATGGCGTGATAGGCGCGGAAGATGAACGACATGGTGTCCATGAGGTAGATGGCGTCGGCAGGGAGACGCGGCGGGGACGCCGCAGGCGTTTCTGACGGAGCCGGGGATGTTTTCTTTGGGGGCAAGAGGTAAGTTTAGCAGTTGAGATGGATGTGAGGCGTGCTTAACCACAGAGGACACGGAGGGTCACAGAGGAAAATCGTCATCCTAAGGGTGAAATTGTTCGGATTTTCCTGAGCTTTGATGTGGCGCTGCGTGCAAGATCCCTCGCCTCGCTGGAGAAAGCGCGAGACTTCGGGATGACAAGCTTTTGATTAGGTACGAGCTGTGGGTTTGCCGTATTCGGTGGTGTAGTGGAGCTTGATTTCTCCGCAGGTGCCCTGGTCGGGGGAATAGACGACGCAGGAATCAAACGGACGTGAATAGACGTGCAGGCTGACGGCGCGCTGATTGAATTCGCGCGGGTTTACGACGCGATGCACGGGGTCGTTGGGATCGACGGCACAGGGATGGCTGGCATTCATTTCAATCGTTTCGGAGACGGTGAGATTGCAGACGCCTTTATCGATATCCTGCGAAACCAGATGAAAATTCTCGACGTTTAAACGGCCGATGGGGACGGCCATCCAACAATTCTGGTCTTTGTGATTGTGTACGGAACTGGCCTGGCCGATGTCCCAACAGATGGCCATCAACTCGAAAATTGAATTCTTTTCGATGAGATTGCGAGTGTAGTGCTGGCGGTCCCAAGTGAGATACGGCTCGATAGATTCGGGTGCGACCGGCGAATGCTTAAGGAATTCGAGGATTTGGCCCGTGGTGCGGAAGGAGGACTCGGAGAACTGGCGCAGTCCGATGACGAGATCTTTGACGTGAATAGGTTGAGTTGGTGCTTGTGTGGTCATGGATGTGCCCCCTCCGTGCTTTCTAACATTCTAGCAAGCAAGCAGGGCAAGCGAGACGCCTGCCCCAACCCGACCAAACCTACATATTGATGGCCATTCCGTACACGCTGCTGGTGGCGTCGAGCATGGCTTCGGCAAGCGTGGGGTGGGCGTGAATGGTCCACATGAGGTCTTCCACGGTGGCTTCGAGTTCCATGGCGGTGACGGCCTCGGCGATGAGTTCGGTGGCCTGCGGACCGATGATGTGAACGCCGAGAATTTCCGTGTTTTGCATCGGAGATGATTTTGATGAATCCGTCATGCTGGCCGACGATGGAAGCGCGAGAGTTGGCGGTGAAGGGGAATTTGCCGACCTTCACGTTGTAGCCTTCTTCGCGGGCTTTGGCCTCGGTGAGGCCGACGCTGCCGATTTCCGGGTGGCTGTATGTCGCGCCCGGAATGTGATTGGGGTTAATCGGCTTGCCCGGTTTCCCCGCGATTTTGCTGATGGCGACCATGCCTTCCATGGAGCCAACGTGCGCCAGTTGCGGCGTGCCGAGAACAATATCGCCGATGGCGTAGATACCAGGTTCGGAAGTCTGCATCCAGGGATCGACTTTGATGAAGCCGCGGTCGGGTTTGATGCTTGTTTTTTCAAGGCCAATGTTTTCGGTTCGTGGCTTGCGGCCGATGGCGATAAGGATTTTTTCGGCGTCGATTTTTTGCTGTTTGCCGTCCACGGTGAAGGTGACGGAAACGCCGGATTTTGTTTTTTCAACTTTATCCACTTTGGCGCTGGTGTGGGCCGTGATACCGCGCTTACGAAAAGCACGGGCGAGTTCTTTAGAGACTTCTTCGTCCTCAACCGGAACGAGGCGCGGCAGCATTTCGAGAATGGTGACTTCGCTGCCGAACGATTTGTAGATAGAAGCGAATTCGACGCCGACCGCGCCAGCGCCGACGATGACCAGCGATTTGGGGATTTCCGCGAGTTGGAGAATTTCGATGTTGGTGAGAATTTTGTCATCGGCTTGGAGCCCGGGAATCATGCGGGCTTCGGAGCCGGTGGAAAGCAGAATATTCTTCGCTTTGATTTGCGAAGTTTTGCCGTCTGCGCCTTTTACATCCACGGTAAAGACGCCGTTTTTTGCCGGGCCGGTGAGCGAGCCGAAGCCTTTGATGGTTTCGACTTTGTTCTTCTTCATCAGAAATTCAAGACCCTTGGCATGTTTGGCGACGATTTTCCCGCGGCGGTCTTGCACGGCAGCCCAGTTGAGTTTGCGCGCGTCCACGCCTTCAATGCCGTATTCTTTTGCTTCTTTGAGGTGGTCCCAAAGTTCGGCGTTGAACAGCAAAGCCTTAGTCGGAATGCAGCCCACGTGGAGGCAGGTGCCGCCGAGGAGAGAGTCTTTTTCGATAAGCGCGGTCTTCAGGCCGTATTGGCCGGCGCGGATGGCGGCGGTGTATCCAGCTGGGCCGCTGCCGATGATGGCGACGTCATAAATAGTTTCAGGCAATGGAGTGCTCCTATTAAGACCTAGATATAGATGATGATGGGCAAACGTATGATTCTAGACGAAGAGGCAGAGGATGGGGAAATGAGGCCCGTTAGTCTGAATGTTGCCGTCTCAAGAATAAGAACACTAAGAGTCCGAAGGCAGCAACAGCCACAAGTGCGTATCCAATCGGCGATTTCCATGCGAAAAATATACCGAATAGGAAAAAGTATGCGATGCATCCAATCTGCACGGATCGCAGCTTAGTTGATTGCGCTAAGGGTAACCATAACGAGACCGC
>JAJPHW010000024.1 GCA_021325035.1 Terriglobia bacterium | reverse complement strand
CTGCCGCAGTCGCCGCAGATTTTTAAGCAGATTCTGATGATCTCCGGCTTTGACCGGTATTTCCAGATTGTGCGCTGCTTCCGCGATGAAGATTTGCGCGCCGATCGCCAGCCGGAGTTTACGCAGATTGATTTGGAGATGTCGTATCCGCAGCAGGAGCGGGTTTGGGAAGTTGTGGAAGGATTTTTGACGGCTGCGTTCAAAGTGGCGGGGCATGAAATCAAGACGCCGTTTACGCGCATGAGCTACGACCAGGCGATGCGTTTGTATGGCATCGACAAGCCGGATATGCGGCTGCCGGCGATGGTGGATGTGCGGGAAGCATTGACGCCGGAAGAGTTGGCGGAGTTTGCCGCGAAGTTCCGGGTGCGTAAAGAACTGCCGATTCAAGTCATTCGTATTCCGAAGGGTGGAGAAATTTCGGGCACCGAGCGCAGGACGATAGGAACTTATGGGGCCTATGCGCATGCGCAAGGGCAGAATTTTGTGCAGCTCATCAGCGACCCGAAGCGGATTGCGAAAGATTATCCTGCAATTGCCGAGAAGATTGAGAAATTCGCCAAGGTTGAAGCAGGCGATTTATGGGTGATTGCGGGTGCGCTGGATAAACCGGAAGTTCCCGCTGTCGCCGACCAGACTTTGCTGGATTTCTGCGCGAAGTGCGGACTGCTGCGGCTCGACTTGGCGCAGAAATATGCGGCGAAGCATGGAGCATTCGAAAAGACGGGCGATCCGGCGAAGGACTACAAATTCGCCTGGATTACGGATTTTCCAATGTTTGAGTGGGACGCAGCGGAGGGGCGATGGAACGCGGCGCACCATCCGTTTACGTCGCCGCACGAGCACGATATGGCAAAGCTCGCGACGGGTGTGGATTCGGTGACCGATCCGAAGTCGCCGTTGGGCGAGATTCGCGCGCTGGCCTACGACGTGGTGTTGAATGGAACGGAATTAGGCTCGGGCTCGATTCGTATCCACCGGCAGGACATTCAAGCCAAGATATTTCAGGCGCTGGGTATGAGCGATGAGGAGACGAAGTCTCGCTTCGGCTTCTTTCTAGAAGCGCTGGAGTATGGCACGCCTCCGCATGGCGGGATTGCGCTGGGGCTGGATCGAATCGTCATGATTCTGGCGGGCGCGGAGAGCTTGCGCGAGGTTATTCCATTCCCCAAAACGGCCCGCGCGGTGGATTTAATGATGGACGCGCCGACGCCAGTGAGCGAGAAGCAGTTGAAGGAGCTGGGGATTCAGGTGAAGAAAAGCTGACCGCGCTTAACTGCTGACTTTGTAGTCGCAGGCTTCCCGGCAGGGTTCGCAGTAGAGAAGGCCGTCCTCGCAGAGGCGGACGCTCAACATGGATTCGCAGAGGCAGCAATATTTTTCACACTGGCAGCGCTCTTCGGTCATTTCGCACTGCATGCAGACGTATTTTTTGGCGGTTCCTGAGGTTGCCATGCCCACACTTTAGCCCGTGGTCGAAAACGGGCAAAGTTCCGTTGGTAACGCGGTTGAACGCACAACCGTACACGTGTTACGGTAACTAGTTTCCACTTTAATTTCTCGAGGCCGCATTGTCCGTCGCTGAAGCCGTTCCAGCCCTGCGTAAGACCGCTTTAAACGCCGTGCATCGTCAGATGGGCGCGAAAATGGTGCCGTTTGGCGGGTGGGAGATGCCGGTCGAATATCCGGCGGCGATTGGCTGCGGAATTATTAATGAGCACATGGCGGTGCGAACGGGCGTGGGCATTTTTGACGTCAGCCACATGGGCGATATCCGGCTGGCCGGGCCTGGAGCTCTTGCGGCAGTGCAGCACATCTCGATGAATGACGCTTCCCGTCTGGCGATTGGGCAGGCACAGTATTCAGCGTTGCTCTACCCCAACGGGACCTTTGTGGATGACGTGATCGTGCATCGGTTGGGCGAAGAAGAGTATCTCTTAGTGATTAATGCCGGTACGCGGGAAAAAGATTTCAACTGGGTACGCGATAATACTCGCCAATTCGACTGCAAGGTTGAACATTTGTCTGATGACTTCACGCAGATTGCCATTCAAGGACCGAAGGCGGTCGATCTGCTGCAAAAACTGACAGATGCGAACCTCTCGGCTGTGAAGTTTTATTGGCTGACGCACGGGACGGTCTGCGGGTTGAAGAACATTTTGATTGCCCGCACTGGCTACACGGCTGAAGACGGGTTTGAAATTTATATTCCCAGCGATGAAGCAACGAGCGCGCGAGTGTGGAATGAGATTCTGGAAGCCGGCAAGGAATTTGGAGCGGTACCGTGCGGATTGGGAGCGCGAAACACGTTGCGGTTGGAAGGGAAGTTGCCGCTCTACGGTCACGAAATTTCGGACACGCTCAACGTTTGGGAAGCTGGCTTGGATCGCTTCTGCAAGATGGAGAAAGCAGACTTTATCGGCCGCGCTGCTTTAGAAAAAGCGAAGGCTGAGCCGTTGAAGCGGACTTTGATCGGCCTGGAAATGACCGGTCGCGGTATCGCTCGCGATGACTATAAAGTGCTGGATCAATCCGGCAAGGAAATTGGCTACGTGACGAGCGGATGCCCGGCGCCATTTTTGAAGAAGAATATAGCACTGGCGTATGTGCCGCCAGCATTTGCGGAGATTGGTTCGACTTTGAATGTTGAGATCCGCGGGCAAGCGGTTGCGGCGCAGGTTGTCCCGACGCCGTTTTATAAACGGCCGAAAAAGAATTAACCACGAAGGACACGAAGGTTCACGAAGAAAAGCTGCACGAAGTGATTCAGTGAGGAGCGTTAAGAGATGGCATCTTATCCAACCGATTTTAAGTACACCAAAGAGCACGAGTGGATTAAACAGTCGGACAACACGGCGACGATTGGCATCACCAACTATGCGCAGGAGTCGCTGGGCGATATCGTATTCGTGGATGCGCCCAAAGTTGGTACAGAAATCAAGGCCGGAGCGACGTTCGGTTCGGTCGAGTCAGTCAAGGCCGTGTCCGATCTGTTTGCTCCTGTTAGCGGGACGGTCACCGAAGTCAATGCTGAACTGGCGACTGCGCCGGAAAAAATTAACAAAGATGCGCATGGATCTTGGATTATCAAGGTCACGCTGAAAGATCCAAATGAACTGAACTCTTTGCTCTCTGCCGCTGATTATGAGAAGTTCGTCGCGGAAGAAGGCAGCCATTAGAGGCAAGATCTTGCGGCGATTTTGCATTTTGCTCAAACGCACTTGCAGCAGCTCAATCGAATTGACGGTTCGTGACATCTAAATAACTTCTATGCAACGCTATTTACCCAAATCCCAAGCCGACCGCGAAGCCATGCTCAAGGCGATTGGCGCGCGTTCGATTGATGATCTTTTTGCGCCCATTCCTGCTGAATATCGTCTCAACCGCGATCTTAAAGTTCCGCGTCAAATGGCTGAGTCCGAAATTGTGGATTGGTTTCGCGAGCGCTCGCGTGAGAACGGCGATGCTTACACGAGCTTTCTCGGCGCTGGGGCCTATGCGCACTATCGCCCGGTGATTATTGATTCACTGATCTCACGTGGCGAATTCTTGACCGCATACACGCCTTACCAGGCGGAAGTTTCGCAAGGGACTCTGCAATCCATTTTTGAATTTCAGACCATGATTTGCGAATTGACCGGCATGGAAGTCGCCAACGCTTCCATGTATGACGGCTCGACTGCCGCGACGGAAGCCGTATTGATGGCTGCGCGAGTGACGGGGCGGAATGGCGTGGTGGTCGCGAGAAGCGTGCATCCCGAATACCGCGAAGTGCTGAAGACATACGCCACGCATCAGGAGATGCCGTTGACGGAAGTCGGCTTTGCGGAGTCTGGCCGCGTTGATCTTAAGGCGCTGGATAAGGCAGTTACGGATCAGACAGCGTGTGTGTTGATTCAATCACCAAATTTCTTTGGAACGATTGAAGATGTTGTTGCCGTTGCGGAAATCGCGCACAAAAAAGGCGCATTGCTCGTCGTGGCCATCGCCGAAGCAGTTTCGCTCGGGATCGTCCAGCCACCGCGTGAGGCCGACATCATCGCGATGGAAGCGCAGTCGTTCGGCGTCCCGCTCGGTTTTGGCGGGCCTTATTGCGGCGTGATTGCTACGCGCGAAAAATTCGTCCGGCAAATGCCGGGGCGGTTGGTCGGCCAGACGGTGGATAGCCACGGTCGCCGCGGTTTCGTGCTTACTCTGGCCACGCGCGAACAGCACATTCGCCGTGAAAAAGCGACGTCGAACATCTGCACCAATCAGGCGCTCATCGCGCTGATGGTCAATATTTTCATGAACGTCTATGGCAAGGTTGGCCTGCGCGAACTGGCGAAGCAGAATTTGGCCAAGACTCACTATGCGGTGCAGCAGTTCGGGAAAAACGCCAAAGTTCTCTTCGACAAGACGCCGCGATTCAACGAATTTGTCATTCAGACGAGTGAAGCGCCAAATGCGATCAACAGCCGCATTCTCGGCCACAAGATTGTTGGCGGGCTGCCACTGAAGAAGTTTTATCCAGAGCTGGGCAATGCATCGTTGTGGTGCTGCACCGAGCTTACACCGCGCACCATGATCGATACGGCCGCGAGGGTGGTCGCTGAAAGCGAACGCTCAGAGAAAGGCGCGAATACGAGCGAAGAAGAAGCTGTGCCGGAGGTGGTGCGATGAACAAATATCCGGATCTTAAAGCCACGCGCCACACCAGCCAGGATGAGGGCCTGATTTTCGAGAAGTCGTCGCCGGGAAAAGCAGCGTGGAAGCTGCCACCGCTCGATGTTCCGGAAGTGGATTCAAAGGAGCTTTTGGGTTCATCCGCAAGAAAAGACCTGGGGAACATGCCCGAAGTGAGCGAGATCGAAATCATCCGCCACTTCACGCGGCTTTCCACTTGGAATTATGCAATTGATCTCGGCATGTATCCGTTGGGGTCGTGCACTATGAAGTACAACCCGCGGGTGAACGAAGCTGTCGTGCGCATGGAGGGATTAGCCAACGCGCATCCTTATCAGCCGGAGAAAATTTCGCAGGGTGCGCTACGCATCATGAAAGCATTGAGCGAATGTCTCGTCGAAATTACTGGAATGGACGCAATCACCCTTCAACCGGCAGCCGGCGCCCAGGGTGAAATGACCGGATTGCTCATGGTTCGTGCTTATCACGAATCGAAGGGCGCGGCGCGGAAGAAAGTTCTGATTCCCGACTCTGCGCACGGCACAAATCCTGCGACGGCTGCGACCGTCGGCTATGCCGTAGAGAATCTGAAATCGAACGCAAACGGCATGGTGGACATCGCATCGCTGGAGGCGCAGATGAACGAAGACGTTGCTGCGCTGATGCTTACGAATCCGAATACGCTGGGCGTTTTCGAGCAGGAAATTCACAAGATTGCCGATCTCATGCACGCCAAAGGTGGGTTGCTCTACATGGACGGCGCGAACATGAACGCGCTTGTCGGAAAAGTTCGTCCCGGCGATTTCGGCGTGGACGTGATGCACCTCAACCTGCACAAAACTTTTTCGACTCCACATGGCGGAGGCGGTCCGGGTTCAGGGCCGGTGGCGATTAAAAAGATTCTCGAGCCGTTTTTGCCGACGCCAATTGTGATCGAAAAGCAAGATGGCACGCTCGGACTTGAATACAATAGCCCGAAATCCGTTGGCCGTGTTCGCGCTTTCTATGGGAACTTCGGCATGTTTGTTCGGGCGCTGGCTTATATTTTGGCCAACGGGCCCGATGGGTTAAGGCAGACCACGGAAGACGCGGTACTGAATGCCAACTACATTCGCAAGGGGCTCCAAGGCACGTTCGATCTCCCATATTCGACGCCGAGCATGCACGAAGTCGTTTTCAGCGATAAGATTCAGGCCAAAAAAGGTGTGAAGACGATGGATTTGGCGAAGCGGCTGATTGATTACGGTTTCCATCCTTACACGACGGCGTTTCCGCTGATCGTGCCCGGAGCTTTGATGATTGAGCCGACGGAAAGCGAAGGCCGCGACGAACTGGATCTATTTATTGAAGCGATGAAGCGCATCGCGGCAGAAGTGGAAGAAGATCCGCAGACAGTGCTGGGCGCGCCTTACACGACGCGCGTTTCAAGGCTCGATGAAACGACAGCGGCGCGTAAGCCGATCTTACGCTGGAAACCGGCTAGCTAAACTAACAGATGCACGGGTGCGGGACGCCCGCGCCTACAGAGACGCGGGCAATTGGAGTCGCCGTTTTCGCTACTTTTTCTCCGCGAATTCCACCGACGCTTTTGTGTTTTCCCACGCGGCGTTCAATACGCAGCTTTCGCCTTTTTGATCGTAGGAGATCGTGAAGTTTTCCATCGGTGAGGACAATTGCGATGCTTTCATATCAATGCGCGCAAAGTCGTTGCCTTCGGGATACGGAACTCCCCACTCACCGGTCTTCTTGCTAATCACGAGTGTCCACTTGTCCTGCCCGGGCACCGCAAACAGCGTGTAGCTTCCCGCTGGAATATCTTTGCCGCCCGCGGTTAGATTTGCGGTCGTCACGAAAGTTGTCGCTTCATTCGCGCCCAGTCGCCAAACTTCTCCGTAAGGAACGAGTCCGCCGAAGATTTTTCGGCCTTTAGCGCGAGGACTGGAATAGTCCGTTTTGATGGTCTTGCCATCGGAAAAACTGCATGACGCGGAAGCCGATGGACTAGGGCGTTTTTCCTGGCAGGCGGCGAATACAGCAAACATCAAAATTACTGTGAATAGAGAAAGCTTTTTGGGCATGATATCCCTCCTGGAATGGGTGTTAAGCAACCGATTAGACTAGCTGGCATTAAGCCGGTTAGCAAACCATTGGCTATCAGACTATTACAATCTTTCCATGCCTGTATTCGACGAGAAGCGCGCGGAACTCGAACACTACGAAACTATGATGGGCGTTCCACGTGGACGATTGGCGGTGACGCTGGATGCGATCACGGATGCAATGTCATTAGTGGGGCAACACGGCATTTATTGCCAGAGCCAGCGCCAGGCCGGAAAACCGGCGATGGATATCCAGATTGTGATGAAAAGCCTTACCGACGCGAAAGAGCTTATTCAGAGTGTGATGGAAGAATTGAAGAAAAACTAACCACAGAGCACACAGATGTTACTTTGTGAGACTCCGTGGTTAAAGAATCTATGCGATTCCGTACTTCCCTCGCTCAATCATCTTCTGCGCGATTTGCTGACGCAGTTCAATGACGTTGAACGGTTCGTACTTTGCCAACCGTCGTAAAATCGCGAGCTGGGTCCGCAGCATGTCGCCATCAGCAACAGCGGCGATGACTTTCTTGGCGGCGGCTTCAATTTTTCCCATTGCTTGCGATAGATAGACTCGCGTCATCGCTAACGGCAACGCAGCGGCGTTTTCACCTTTCGCTTGGATGATTTTTTGTGTGCGCAGGACCACGCTTTCCATAGCGTAGGTCTCAATCGTCATGTCAGCGATGGCACCCATGATCTCCTGCTGGTCTTGAATGGCTTGCATGTATTTCTGCGTGGCCGCGCCCGCTGCAAAGAGTCCCAGTTTCTTCGCTTGGCCCACGAGCTTGCTTTCTTCCGCAAGCGGACCATCCAATTCGTCAGACGAAGGCCCGGAGAGAACTTCATCCATCAATTTCTTGATCGCGGGCATGAGAGGCAACTGCCCACTCATCGCGCGTTTCAGCAGAAACCCGGTTATGATAAGCCGGTTGATTTCGTTCGTACCTTCGAAGATGCGATTGATGCGGGCGTCGCGATAAGTGCGCTCGGCGGGGTATTCTTCGACAAAGCCATAGCCCGCGTAAATCTGCACCATTTCGTCGGCGACGTAGTCAATCATCTCCGAACCCCAAACCTTGATGATCGAGCACTCGACGGCGTATTCTTCGATGGCCTTGCGCGTTTCTTTGGCGGCGTCGGGACTCGATTTATCCACTTCGTTCAAAGCAGCGTCCATCATGCCCACGGTGCGATAGACGAGCGATTCGCCGGTATAAATGCCGACAGCCATGTTGGCGATTTTTTCGCGGACCAAACCAAAATCAGCAATGACTTTGTTGAAGGCTTTGCGCTGCTTGGCATAAGCAATGGAGTGTTCAATAGCAACTCGAGCTCCGCCCACACACATCGCGCCCAGCTTGAAGCGTCCGACATTAAGAATGTTGAAGGCAATCACGTGCCCCTTGCCGATTTCACCGAGCAAATTTTCTACAGGAACTTTGCAGTCGTTCAAAATCACCGGGCAAGTGGATGATCCGCGAATGCCCATCTTGTGTTCTTCCGCGCCAATGGAAATTCCAGGGAAGCCCTTCTCAACGAGAAACGCCGAGAATTTTTCTCCATCAATTTTGGCGAAGACTGTGAACAAGTCGGCGAAGCCAGCATTGGTGATCCACATCTTTTCGCCATTCAGAATGTAGTACTTGCCATCGGATGAAAGCGTTGCTTTCGTGCGGCAATTCATGGCATCGGAACCAGAGGAAGCTTCTGATAGCGCATACGCGCCGACAATTTCACCAGCCGCGAGACGTGGCAAATATTTCTTCTTCTGTCCTTCGGTGCCGAAATAAACGATGGGTAAAGTTCCAATACCGGTGTGTCCGCCCCACGTAGTCGCAAATCCAGCGTACTTGGCGATGTGATCGGCGATGACGGCAGCGGTGACTTTATCCATTTCGAGGCCGCCGTAAGCCTCGGGAATTTCCACGCCACTAAGACCAAGCTCGCCCGCTTTCTTGAGCAGATCGCGCGTCACTGAGAAGTCTTTGTGTTCAATCTTCTCGACATTCGGCAGGATTTCATTGACAGCAAACTCTTCCGCTGTCTGCCCGATCAGTTGGTGCTGCTCGCTAAAGTCTTCGGGTGTAAATACTTCCTCGGGACGACGATCATCCAACAAGAAACTTCCACCAGAAATTTTGGTCGTAGGAATTGCAGTCGTGGCCATTGCCAACCCTTTCTAAATCGTGAGGGTGTAATTGGTTACAAGCAAATTATTTCACTTTTCAGGATTTTTGCCAGTGACCTTAGTGAACTATTGAATGTTCTCGAATATCCCCGCCGTCCCCATGCCGCCGCCGACGCACATGGTAACCATGCCGTAGCGCGCGTTCCGCCGCTTCATCTCGCGAATGATGCCCGCGGTCAGCTTTGCTCCTGTACATCCCAGAGGATGCCCTAACGCTATCGCGCCTCCATTCGGATTCACGCGCTCAGGGTCAAGGCCCACTTCTTTGATTACCGCCAGTGATTGCGCCGCGAAGGCTTCGTTCAATTCGATTACGTCAATGTCGGATAGCTTCAACCCAGCCAGTTTCAGCGCTTTGGGAATTGCATAGACCGGCCCCAATCCCATTTCTTCGGGTTTATAGCCTGCGGTAGAGAAAGCGATGTAACGCACCAGAGGTTTGATGCCCAACGCTTTTGCTCGTTCGGCAGACATGACAACCGCTGCCGCGGCACCATCCGACATCTGCGAGGAATTGCCCGCTGTGACCGTCCCTTTGGCATGGAAAGCCGGTTTCAGCGCCAGCAATGCTTCCAAAGACGTGTCGGCTCGGGGGCCTTCATCTACTTTGAAAACGATTTCCTGCCGCTTCGGCTTCGATCCGTTTGGAGTAGTAAAGCTGACTGAAACGGAAACAATTTCGTCCTCGAATTTTCCCGCAGCGATTGCCGCCAACGCCTTCTGGTGGCTGCGATAAGAAAATTCATCGGCAGCTTCGCGTGTAATACCAAATCGTTGACCAACTCGCTCGGCGGTCAATCCCATGGTCAAATAGGCATCGGGATAATGATCCACGAGCCAGGGATTGGGCGAAATTTTATTTCCTCCCATCGGAATCATGGTCATGGACTCGGTGCCGCCGGCCACAATGACTTCCGCCGCGCCACTTCCAATTCTTTCAGCCGCTTGGGCAATCGCCTGCAACCCCGAAGCGCAAAATCGATTTATGGTCAGAGCTGCTGTCTCCACAGGCAAGCCTGCGCGGAGTGACGCGATCCGCGCCACATTCATGCCTTGTTCAGCTTCTGGCATGGCACAGCCCAGAATGACGTCTTCAATTTCTTTAGCATCAACCTGCGGCACACGCTCCAGCGCGCCTTTAATCACGACCGCCGCTAATTCATCGGGACGCGTCGCCCGCAGCGTGCCTTTATATGCCCGCCCTACTGGAGTACGAACTGAAGAAGCAATGACGACTTCACGCATAAAAATCTCCAAAGATTACGCGGATATAGATGTCTTTCGAGCCTTAGATGATGCGAGGGTAAAAATCTAATTCCTCAAAGTTTTACCCGTCTTAAGCGTGTACTGAATCCGTTCTTGCGTTTTCTTTTCGCCGCATAGCGATTTAAAACCTTCGCGCTCCAGATCTAGTACATACTGCTCACTAACTTGAGTTCCCGGCGTAATGTTTCCGCCGCAAAGTACTTCTGCAATTTTCGTTGCCAGCTTCACTTCATATTCGGTGATGTAGTCGCCCTGGCGCATGATGTGAACGCCCAACTTCAACGCCGCCAACATGCTTTCGCCAGGAGCGGGGATATCGATACGCATGACTGGCGGCTCGTAGCCTGCGCGTACAAATTCCAGCGCTCTTACTTTTGCATCGGTCAGCACGCGCTCACGATTCATGGTGATTGCATCGGATTCACTCAGAAATCCTAGCCCACGTGCTTCATCCGCCGATGTTGCGACTTTGCCGGTTGCAATCGTCTCGAAAGCTTTCTTCATTGCTTCCATCAACTCGACCGATTCTCCCCGCCCGCCTGGCCGAATCGCTGCAGCGCTATCCACAGCGCGTAGCAGCATTTCTTTGCATCCACCTCCGCCGGGCAACAAACCGACGCCAACTTCGACCAGTCCGGTATAGAGTTCGGCGTGTGGCTGCCGGGCCGGAGCGTGCAACGAAATTTCGGTTCCGCCGCCCAAGCATAATCCGAATGCGGAGACGACCACTGGCTTGGGCGAGAACTTGATTGCCTGCGTCATGCCCTGGAACTGGCGGATGACCAGATCCACTTCATCCCATTCACCCTCTTGTACCGCCATCAGCAGTAGCATCAAATTCGCGCCGACGGAAAAATTTGTGGCGTCGTTGGTCATAACGAAGGCGTCGAAGTTATCCCCCGGCCCACCCGGTTTCAATGTCTGGGTAATTAAGCTGATGATGTCCGCACCCAGCGAATTCATCTTGCTATGGAACTCGATGCATCCAACGCCGTCGCCTAAATCCACGAGCGATGCCCCGGAATTCTTCTTCACGACGCCATGTGATTTCTTTGCCACGGTGACGGACCAGACTCCCGCCGGAACTTCGACCGGCTTATAACTTGAACTCGCCAAATCAAAATAGGCGCGTCCTGAGGCTGTTTTAGGCGCATCTTCGTACCAAGTCTTTTTTCCACCAGCCAAAAGTTTTTTCACGTTTTCTGCGATAGGTTTGTTTTCAGTCGTCATGCGCGCAACCGTGGCTTCGACTCCTACCGCATCCCATAACTCAAACGGTCCGAGTTCCCAGTTGAAGCCCATCTTCATGGCGCGATCAATTCCGACAATGGAGTCGGAAATCTCGGGAACACGGTTCGCGCAGTAAGTCCAGAGATCCGACAGAGCCTGCCACAAAAATGCCCCGGCCTTGTCGCCTTTCCCGGACGCGCTGCCATCCATGCCCAACAACATTCGGACTCTCGCTCCCGTGTCCTCCACATTCTTCGCCATGTCGAGCGAGGCAAATTTTGGCTTCTGACGCGGACGATACTCCAACGTCTTCCAATCAATTGCCACGCGCTCGTCTTCTTTGCCGTCGCCGGCTTTAACTTTCTTGTAGAATCCGCCTTTCGTCTTGTCACCCAGCCATTTGCGCTCCAGCATCTGTTTGTAAAAATCAGGCAGCGTTAACTCACTACGCTCATCGTGGACGTTTTGTGTCATGTTGCTGACGACATGGCCAAGAATGTCGAGGCCGACTAAATCGATTGTGCGAAATGTGGCGGACTTTGGCCAACCAACGGCCTGCCCGGTCAATGCGTCCACATCTTCGATGGAGAAATCCATCTCCTGCATTAATCGCATGACATTGAGCACGGAAAATGTTCCGATACGATTGCCGATAAAGTTGGGAGTGTCTTTCGCCCAGACCACTCCTTTGCCGAGCTGTACATCGCAGAAATGTGCAATCGCATCCATCGCGGCGCGATCAGCTTCGGGTGTGGGAATTAGTTCGAGAAGTCGCATATACCGCGGCGGATTGAAGAAGTGTGTACCAAACCAGTTCCTGCAGAAGTCGTCAGAGAATCCCTCGGCAATTTTTCCTACCGGCAAACCACTGGTGTTAGTTGTGACGATCGTGCCGGGTTTGCGAATCGCCTCAACTTTCTTCAGTAACGCACGCTTCAATTCGAGGTTTTCAACCACAGCCTCGATGATCCAATCCACATCGGCCAATTTCTTGAGATCATCTTCAAAATTCCCGACCGTCACCAGACGGGCCAAAGAAGCGTCCATAAATGCCGCCGGCTTCGATTTCCTCGCAGCCTCCAGTCCCGCCGCCGCAATTTTGTTACGCGAAGATGCATCGGCATCGGCAGGCACAATATCGAGCAAATAACTGGGAACACCGGCGTTGGCAAAGTGCGCGGCAATTCGCGCTCCCATGGTTCCCGCACCCAGAATCGCAACTTTATGAATTCGCTTTACACTCATCAATCTTCCTCATTGTGTTTCAAAATGCCTGCTAAGCAATAATCTTTGCCAACCAGAATGCGGCGGCTGCGGCCAGTCCGCCGATGACCATCGTCTGTCCCGCGCCGCGCCAGGGATTTGTTCCCGTAAACCGCCCTTTCATAAATCCAAAAACTCCGAGCGCTGCCAGCGTCACCGCTGCCGAAACCTCTAACGCCTGGGCTGCACTTGCCATCGCGATATAGGGTGACAAGGGCACAAATCCGCCCACTATGTATGCTGCGGCGATCGTCGCGGCGCTATTGCGGGCGCGCTCCGGTTCTGGCGCTTCCAGGCCCAATTCATAGCGCATCATAAAATCAACCCACGCGTCAGGATGGCGGCTGAGCTCCTCTACAATCGGCATGCTCATCGTTGAGCTGATGCCATAAGCCTCCAACGCGCGGCTACATTCTGCCTTTTCTTCTTCGGGAATCTCTTTGATCTCACGATATTCGCGTTCTTTCTCTTGTTCGTAGTGCTCGGCATCACCTCGCGCCGCGAGATATCCTCCCAGTCCCATGGCGATCGAGCCCGCAGCAATTTCCGCTAATCCACCAACGACAATTAATCGCGTATTCTGCACCGCGCCAGAAAGTCCGGCCGCCAGCGCGAAAGGCACGGTTAACCCGTCTGACATGCCGATGACGACGTCTCTGACAAAATTACCCGACGTGAAATGTTTCTCTACGTGCCCGCTACGCGACATCTATGCGTCACCCCTTGTAGCTTGATCAAACTCATTTGAATTTTTCCGCAAAAACTCTTGCGCCTTACGCGCCATTACTTTCTCTCCTTGGTAAGCAAGTTGTTTTGCCGCGCCCTCAAGCGGAATCCACGATGCACGTTTTACTTCAATCCGCATCTTCTCGTCGATTTCATCAATCTGCCCCGATTCATATTGCAATAAATAAAAGCTCACAATTTTAAAGACGCGCTCCTGGTCACCCCAAGTGCGAACATAGACATACTTCGTGTCTCCTAATTTCGTAACAATTTTCGCCCGTAATCCCGTTTCTTCAAATACTTCGCGCACTGCCGCCTGCTGGGGGCTTTCGCCCGGATCAATCAATCCCTTGGGTAAGGCGAGTAACACTTTTTGTGACTTTTTTTGCTTTTTTCCGTCCGCTCCGCTTGCCTGTGGCTCCCTTTGCGGCTCAATGGCAGCCATTTCCCAGCTTTCCCCGGATCGCCGAACCACCACTCCGCCCGCAGAAATTTCCCGTACCATGCGCTCAAGTTATCAGGAATAGAGGACTTAGTCACTTATAGCACTATCGGGGTATAGGCCGGGAGTAATCTGGTACACCCATTCCCTAAATGAAAGAATCTAATAGTGGGAATGGTCGCTCGTTTGCGGCCTGAAAACCAGCTGGTTTGGAGTTTGCTGGCAATTCGTGGCCGGCGGCGGTTGTTATGAAGCGTCTGAACAAAATTATTCGCTCCGTGCAGGCCTTCAGCCGGGAACTATCCGGCCATACTGCACCGCCGACAACCTTTGCTCCAGGCATAGGACTTGCCCTTGGCGGAGGGTTCGCTCGTGGCATCGCTCACATTGGCGTCCTCAAAGTTCTCGAAGAAGAGAATGTCCCCATTCAATTTGTCGCTGGAACCAGCGTTGGCGCCCTCATCGGTGCTGCCTATTGCAGTGGCAACTCCATCGAAGAGCTCGAGCAAATTGCCGCGCAGGTGCGCTTCAAGCATTTCGCCAAGTGGACTCTTTCGCGTTTAGGCTTCGCGACCAATGCCCGCATGATCGGGTTTCTCAATCGAATTTTGAAAGTAAAGACATTCGAGGAGTTGCGGATTCCTCTGGCCGTTACGGCCACCGATTTTTCGACCGGGGAAGGCGTAGTTTTTCATTCTGGCCCGCTGGTGGATCCAGTGCGCGCCAGCTGCGCCTATCCCGGCATGTTTTTGCCCGTGACCATCCGTGGACGCATGCTGATTGACGGCATGCTTGCGCATGCGGTTCCCACGCGTCCTTTGCGACAGATGGGCTCTAAACATGTACTCGCTGTTCAACTTAAGGGCACGTGGACGCAGGCCGACTCCGGCCCTCGGCATCTTTTTGATGTGATCGGCCAATGCTTCGCCATCGCACAGGAAATGAATAGCGGTTACTGGAAGCAGGCAGCAGATTTAGTCATTGAACCTGACGTTACAGGTCACAAATACGATGATTTCGAACACGCTTCCGATCTTATTCGCGCAGGAGAGATTGCCACTCGCGCCGCTTTACCCAATATCCGCAAATGGCTTCAAATCGAATCCGAGCGCATGAATCTTTCTTTGCCCCGCCGCGCCAGCGTTCCCGCCGAGTAGAATTTACTGATTGTTTGGAGCATTTTGTTCGGCAATACCGCGTACTTGGGGGAAACTATTGACCACGCCTGCTCGCGCATCCGGAATTGAAATGCCATTATTTTCCAGAAGCAATCCCGTGGCGCGACTAAGTTCCACCTGCGACTCTTCGTAAGCGGTTAAAGCCGATAATAAATTCGATTGGGCCGCCACCAGAGAGGTATGTTGTTGCAGCACATTGTCAGGGTTCGAAACGCCAACATCTAATTTTCTTTTCTCTGCATATAAGGTTTGTTTGGCGAGGTCAACGGCCTGTTGAGCTGCTTTTACGCTCGCACGGTTTTGCTGCACGTCAAAAAGGGCGTTTCTCACTTCAATACGAATCTGGTTTTCCAGCTGTTGCAATCGCACCTGCGCCTGTCGCAATTCAAGTTGCGAACGTATCTGATTTGCCTGTGCTTGGCGGTTGCGTAAAGTTGCATCGAAGGTGGCGATAAGACCTTTGTCGGCCGCTGTGGAATCCACGAGTTGACTCAACGTGCCGCCATAGCTAACTGGCCCACCATTCTGAAAAGGGGGCGGAGCAGTTTTTGGATTGAAGCAGCGCTTGACTTGGGTGCCCGTACAAACCGGAATTCCAGGGTTGATGTTTCCTCCAAGCCCCGAGCCGCCGTAGTAACCCCCGACGTCAACGACTGGCAAAACTGCATTGGCAACCGCCTGTCCGCTGAGTTGCCGTGTGCTTAAATCGATCTGAGATTCTGCTAGTTCCGCGCGATGGCGCAACGCGTCGTTGACTAAATCCTCTGCCGCAGTTTCGCGCTCTTCTGTGGGCATTTGGATTGTGGAAGTTGGCACCACCGGGGCGTCGCGCAGTATGGGATCCGAGTAAACACGGCTAATCGCATTCTTCATCAATAGCTCTTGTAGTTGCAGGTTTGTTTTTGCCAATATGACGGCTTGTTGATTTGTTGCGACGGCCGATTCGGCATTGGCGACTTGAATCGGCTGGTCTACGCCATATTTCACCTGCGTTTTTGTGTCCTTTAAAATTGTTTGTGCATAGTCTAGCGAATCTTGCTGCACCTTCACGTTCTCAACTGCATAAACCAGGTTCCAATAGAGATTTTCAATCTGATCTACGGTTGTGATGATTTGCAGCCGGAAGGCAGCATTTGTGATTTCACGATTGTGCTGCGCAATTATCATATAGCGGGTATTTGCGAGAGATCCAAAACCTTGCAGCAGCGGTTGCATAATCTTTAGTTGAAAATTTGAACTGATCTCCGGGCTTAACAATGGCGTGGAGTTGTTGCTGGTGACATGATTGTTGTTAAACGAAACTGTCCCGACAGTTCCCCAATGAAAACCCTGTTGGTAGTTGAAATCCGCCATTCCGGTATTCGTATTGATGACAGGTATGCCGGACTGGAAATTAGAGGCGAACGTGTGGTTCCGGTCCATTTGCAGCGTCCCGCTCAAGATCGGATCGAAACTCGTTATGGTTGAACCTGTACCGAGCGTTGAACTGACCAAACCGTTTGTGCCCGATCCCACGCCTGCTGTTCCAACGCTCGTTCCGCCGGTTCCCGACCCAATGACTCCACTGAGCCCGCCTACGCCTCCCCCCGGAGTGTTCTGCACGACGCCGGCATTGACGCCGAGGGCCGTAGCTCCGGCCTTAGTCCGAAGAACGTCGGTATCTGCAATGTTCAAGTTGTAACGTGCGATGCTGATGTCCAGATTATTTTCGAGCGTCAGCGCAATCGCATCGTCTAGTGACAACATTAACTTTCCATCGTGAATTAGCTCCGCAATGCGCGTCGAGTTCGACAAGTTTGGCGGCGGCACGCTCTGGGCTTTATATGGAGCTATCGGATTAGGGAAATGCCTTTGCGGTTGGGAGTAATCCGTAACTTGCGTCGATTGGTTTCGAGATTTAGTTGCTTCAGAAATATCTTGTGCGTCGCCTTGTACGTGCAGAAATAAGAACAAAGCTAAGCCAAAGAACGCGAACCGAAAAACTTGGAATCTAATTAGGCGCATTTTCTGACAGTACAAACCGAGGCCGTCCGCGAAGTCCCCTGAAACTATAGATAAGGTGCTCTCGCAGTTATTGTAAAGCGTAGGTGTGTAAAGATTTGTCAGTCTTGGTGTTGAACTGGGAAGCGGCTGATTAAGAATTGAGGATGGCCCGTTTCCGGGCCATCCGGGGAATTTACTGTTGTTGAGAAGCTGGCGCAGGCATGACCGAACGCACATCCTGGCTCGGCTGGACATAAGGCACCGTCGGCAAATGATTCACCTGCCCTCGGACGGCGTCATCGAGCACGATGCCCGCATGATCCAGCAATAAGCCGGTCGCGCGGTCGAGTTCGACTTTTGATTTTTCGTAGGCCGCCATCGCAGACACCAGGTTCGATTCTGAGCTGGTATAAGCAGACTGATCCTGCAGAACCGCGGTCGATGTAGATGCACCCAGGGCGAGCTTTTTTTGCTCGGCATCAAGCGTTTGCTTGGCAAATTCCGCGGCCGCTTGCGCTGAGTCCACGCTGGCACGATTTTGCTGCACGGAGAACTGCGCATTACGAACTTCAATGCGGATTTGATTCTCCAATTGCTGCAACCGCATCTGTGCCTGCCGGTATTCGAGTTCCGCGCGAACCTGGTTCGCCTGAGCTACTCGATTGCGAAGAGGGATGTTCAGCGTCAACCCAACTCCTTTATCTGTAGCAGTTGAATCCACAAGTTGGCTAAGAGCGTTTCCGTATCCGACCGAATTGCAATTGGGATTGCCGCTGGAATCGGTAGTGCAGTGGAATGGTGGAGGAAATACGGTCTGGGATCCTCCGAAAGATTGCACGTTCGGATTCAGATTTCCGCCAATGCCCGATCCTCCGTAATAAGCAAACAAATCGAGAGTGGGCAACTGCGCATTGCGAACGGCTTTGTTGTTAATTTCGCGGTTTGATAGATCGATTCGCGACTCTGCCAGCTCCGCGCGATGACTAAGTGCGTCATTGACCAAATCTTGCGTTGGTATAACTGCTTCTTGCGCGGGGAGCTGCATGGTCGACGTAGGAATAACTTCTGCATCGGCCAATCGGGGATCAACCAGGGTTCGGCTGAGTGCATTTTTCATCAGCAACTGCTGTAATTCAAGATTGGTTTGCGCCACGGTCAAAGCTTGCTGGTCGGTGGCAACTGTGCTTTGCGCGCCTACGATTTGGATGGGCGCCAACGTTCCAATATCAACCTGCTTTTTAGTGTCGGAAAGTGTCTTTTGCGCAAACTCCAATGCATCTTGTTGCACTTTTACGTTCTGGTACGCGTACACCAGGTTCCAATAAATATTCTCGATTTGATCAATTGTCGTTATGACTTGCAAACGGAACGCGACATCCGTGATTTCACGATTGTTCTTGGCAAAAGTGATAAATCGTTTGTTGGGAAGAAATCCCCAGCCCTGCAATAGATTCTGTGTTACTTGAGCTCGGAAGTTTGAGTTGAGCAATGGGCTAAACGTATTAAATGGTACGTTTGAAGTCTGGTGCGTGTTATTGAACCCGACATTTAGAGCGGTGCCGGTGACGAAGCCCTGGGTATAGGCGAAGTTCGCCGTGCCCGTATTCGTATTAATGACCGGCACCCCATTGAACGCACTCGTGGAAAGTGTGTTATTACGGTCCATCTGCAACGTTCCCGTCAGAATCGGATCGTAACTGGTAATCGTCGAGCCAATGCCCTGCGTAGAACTCACCAAGCCGTTAGTTCCGCTGCCCGCGCCAGCCACGCCCACACTGGTTCCACCGGCGCCGGATCCCACATTTCCACTCAATCCGCCCGTCTCGCCTCCGGGAGTATTTTGCACTACTCCGTTATTCACGCCGAGGATGCTGGCTCCCGCTTTGGTACGGAGAATGTCCGTGTCTGCAATGTTGAGGTTGTAACGCGCAATGGCAATATCGAGATTGTTTTCCAAGGCAAGCGCTACGGCATCATCCATGGACAACATCAGCTTGCCGTTTTGCATGAGCTGGTCCATGCGCGGCGTGTTGGTTAAATTGGGCGGATCCAGATGCCGCGGAATATAAGGCGCAATCGGATTGGGGAAGTGCGAAACTCCCTTGGAATAATCCTTAATGACCGTGCCGTGAGCGGGCTGCGCCGCCGGGGCCGATGGCAGCGTGCTCTGCGTCTGGGCCGCATCTTGTGCCCAAAGGCTCGCGCATAGAATTCCTGCCAGAGCAATGGTTAGGCTCAACCGCGTGGTAAATCTCAAACCAGGCAAATACATTCGTTTTTCTCCCTGCATGAATGCTGGTGAAGATGGAAGTCTGTCGCCGTCACACAGCTTGTTACGGAACTTCGGGGCATCAAGTTTCATTTTTCGGACTACGCAGGCGATTTTTAGCCCGATCGCAGTCTATTTATCGCTGCAAACTAATGGAATGCAATAGTATAGCTGACGGTCACCTTGGTCTTCTTAACTGCAAACCGCCATTTGGGTAAATCTTTGTAAAGCCTTTATTTGGCTTTGGATGATATTCCTGGCTGAGAAGATTCCAAGTCATTGCATGCGTAACTTTAAACTCATTCTTGCCTACGATGGCGCCGATTTTGCCGGCTGGCAAGTTCAGCCGGATGCCCCTACCATCCAGGGCACACTCGCCTTGGCTATTGGACGTATCACTGGCGAAAAGGTCTTGCCGCAAGGCTCAGGCCGCACCGATGCGGGTGTTCACGCTTTGGCCCAGGTCGCCAGCTTTTCTCTGGAATCGCCAATTCCTGCCGAGAACCTGAAGACCGCGTTAAACGATGTATTACCGCCGGCGATTCGTGTCTTCGGATTACAGGAGGTGGATTCGGCCTTTCATGCCCGGAAATCGGCTCGGGGTAAAACCTATCGCTATCGCATCTATCGCAATGATATCTGCCCGCCATTTTTGGCCCGATATGTTTGGCACCATCCCTATCCGCTGAACGAAGAAGCGATGCAGGCCGCCGCGTTGTTGGTCGTCGGCGAGCACGATTTCACTTCCTTTGCTGCTGTGGATCCGGAGCGCGGAAGGGAAGAGACCCCTGCATCGAATATCCGGACGATATTTGCTTCAGCCTGGCGGCGCGACGAAGACGAGTTTATCTATGAAGTCCGTGGCAGCGGTTTTCTTCATCATATGGTCCGCAATCTTGTCGGAACATTCATGCTCGTAGGGAAGGGCACACTTCAGCCGGAAGACATCCCGCGCATCCTTCAGGCGAAAAACCGCTCCACCGCCGGAGCCACCGCACCCGCCAACGGTTTGTATCTGGTAAATGTTGAATACTGAACGTTCGTGTGGCGCGGGCGCCCTCGCCCGCGTAAACTCTTGCCGTGGCCACTGAAGTACAAATCGAGCGACGGACCATCCAATCTTTTAATCCTGCCACCGGCGAACTGTTGCGCGAAATCGAGTGCCAGCCGGATGCCGAAGTCGCTCAAGCTGTTCTTCGCGCGCGCCAAGCCCAACCAGCATGGAACGCTCTACGAATCTCAAAACGCATCGAGGTTCTGCGCAATTTCCAAGATCTGCTTCACGCTAAAAAAACTGATATTGCTCGCGCCATCACCTTGGAAGCTGGCAAGCCTGTGGTTGAAGCCCTGCTGACAGAAGTAAACGTGGTCTTGGACTCCGCGCGCTTTTGCATCGAAAATGCCCGTTCGTTTCTTCATGATGAGGCTTTGCTGCACCGCAGTCTCGCGATGAAGACCAAAACCGGACGCATTCTCCGCGAGCCTTATGGCGTCATCGGCATCATCTCTCCATGGAATTACCCCTTTTCCATTCCCGCGACAGAGACTCTCGCCGCGCTGATAGCGGGCAATGCAGTCATCTTGAAGCCCTCGGAGTTGACTCCGCTCATCGCATTGGAACTTGCTTCTCTATTTCACCAGGCTGGAGTGCCGAAAGATGTATTTCAAGTTGTCATAGGGGACGCCCCAACCGGCGCCGCTTTGGTCAATTCCAATATTGATAAGTTGATATTTACGGGTAGCGTCGCCACCGGAAAACGAATTGCACAAACAGCTGCTGCCCGTCTGCTGCCCGTGGTTCTCGAACTCGGCGGCAAAGATCCCATGCTTGTTCTCGATGACGCCGACATAGACGTCGCGTCCAGTGGAGCCGTCTGGGGAGCTTTCGTGAATGCAGGGCAAGCCTGTCTCTCTGTCGAGCGCTGTTATGTCCACCGCAGTATTTATATGCGGTTCGTCGAAGCTTGCGTTGCCAAGACCCAACAATTGCGCGTTGGCAGCGGCCTCGATCCACAAACCGACATTGGTCCCATGATTCATGAGCGTCAGCTTCGCATCGTCGAAGCGCAAGTCGAAGACGCACGCGCACGGGGCGCCCATGTGCTGGCCGGTGGCGAACGCCTCACGCATCTCGGCCCAAATTTCTACGCACCAACTGTTCTTGCCGATGTCAACCACTCCATGACCGTCATGCGCGAAGAAACTTTCGGCCCGGTACTTCCTATCATGCCCTTCGATTCCGACGACGAGGCGATACGCTTCGCCAATGATTCCAACTACGGACTAGCCGCCACCGTATGGACAAAAAATCAATCCCGCGGCGAAGCCATGGCACGCCGCATCCATGCGGGAACCGTCATGGTCAACGACGTGATTTCCTGCTTTGGCATCAGCGAAGCTCCGCACGGCGGTGTGAAAGCCAGCGGCATCGGTCGCACTCACGGGAAATACGGCCTCGAAGAAATGGTTCGCATCAAATATCTCGACACTGATCGCTTGCCAAAAATGAAAAAACTCTGGTGGTATGGTTACGGAGAAGCTTTCACGCGCCAGATGGAAGGCTTCGTGGATATGCAATTCGCCAAATCCTCTGCGCAACGGCTGCGTGGTGCTTTACGAACGCTCGGTCTCTTGCGCCGAAAGGAACAACTATGACCAACTCATCGGCCAGCGACCCCAGGCGCGATTTACTTCGCCACTCTCTTGCCACCATCGCATATCGCGGCGGCAAAATGTTGCGTGACGCCCCCGCAACCTTCGGCGATTTCCGTGCATGCGAGGGCGCCCGCACGCCCCGCCAGATTCTTGCTCACATCAGCGATCTCATGGAATGGGCGCTTTCCATGGCGCAAGGCAAGCAGCATTGGCATGTCTCCGAGCCGATGGCTTGGAACGAAGAGCGCGAGCGTTTTCATGCCGTGCTGGAGCGCTTTGATGATTACCTCGCCACAGGGAATCCATTGCATGCCGTTCCAGAAAATTTATTTCAGGGACCCATCGCGGATGCCCTCACGCACATCGGCCAGATCGCGATGTTGCGCCGCATGGCCGCAACTCCGGTGAAGAGCGAAAATTATTTCATCGCAGAAGTCACCGCTGGCCGCGTCGGAGCAAACCAGCCCGCTCCCAAATTTGAATTTGACTAGCATTTCTGACTTCAATCCCTTGTCATTCCGAGCCGTTCGTAGCGAAGCGAGAACGTGCGAGGAATCTGCTTTTATCCGCGTCTTAACGCACTTGACTCTCCATCCGCTAAAATAGCTTCGTCAATGAACACCGACCTCATCTTCGACTGGAACCAGCGCCAGCCAGAACTGCTGCGTCCCAACAAGCCCGTCCGCTTGACTGACGAAACTCTCCGCGACGGATTGCAATCGCCCTCCGTCCGCGATCCATCCATCGAAGAAAAAATTCACATTCTTCATCTAATGGAATCGCTTGGCATCAACTCGCTTGATCTCGGCCTTCCTGGCGCCGGCCCTCGTGCGGTTGAGCACGTCGAAGCTCTCGCCCGCGAAATTGTTTCGGCCAAGATGAAAATTAAGCCCTACTGCGCCGCGCGAACACTCGAAAGCGATATCCGTCCTATCGCCGAAATCACCCAACGCACCGGATTGCCCATCGAAGTTGCAGCCTTCATCGGCTCCAGCCCCATTCGTCGCTACACCGAAAATTGGACTGACGACTTCCTCCTGCAAACCACCGAGAAAGCCGTGAAGTTCACCGTTTCCGTCGGCCTCGATTGCATGTACGTTACCGAAGACACCACGCGCTGCGATCCTGAAACCGTCAAGCGCCTTTACTCCACTGCAATTTCTTGCGGAGCGAAGGCCGTCGTCGTTTGCGACACCGCCGGCCACTCCACGCCCGCTGGTGCAGGAGCATTGATACGCTTTGTCATCGAAGAAGCAATTAAGCCTTCCAAAGAAAAAGTCCGTCTCGACTGGCATGGCCACGACGATCGCGGATTCGCCGTCGCCAACTCCATGGCCGCTCTCGTCGCGGGCGCCGATTGCGCTCACGGCACTGCGCTGGGCATCGGCGAGCGTGTCGGTAATACACAAATTGACCAGATGCTCGTCAACCTCAAACTCATGGGCGTTGCGCCCTGGGCCGATCAGGATCTAACTCGCCTCAAGGAATATTGCCTCGCGGTGTCTCGCGCGACCGGCGTACCCATTCCCGCGAACTATCCTGTCTTTGGCGAGGACGCTTTTCGCACCGCCACCGGAGTCCACGCCGCCGCCGTCATCAAAGCTTATAAAAAGAACGACGTCGAACTCGCCAACGCCGTCTATTCCGGCGTGCCCGCGCACGTTTTCGGCATGGAGCAGACCATTGACATCGGCCCCATGAGCGGCAAGTCGAACGTCGTCTATTGGCTCGAACGCCGCGGCCTGCCTGCCGACGAAAAAATTGTGGACGCCGTTTTCCAGCGCGCCAAATCCTCTGACCACACCCTCACCGAATCCGAAATCCTCGCCTGCGTTCAGTAAGACTCTTGGAAATGGTGTCATCCCGAGCGAAGTGAAGTCATTCGTCTTGCGAATGAGTTCACATAGTCGAGGGACCTGCTTTTTGCACTTACTCTTAAATTACTGTCATCCTGAGCGAAGCAAGAAGTTCGCATAGCGAACGTCTTTGCGAAGTCGAAGGACCCCATGTTTCGCTGCATCTCCTCAGGCACATCTGGGAGTTCCCTCGATTCACTTGCTCGAAATGATTTAAACTTTTCCGTTCTTCTCCGGAGGCCTCATGCGTGGTCTTCTCGCTCTTATTTTCATTCTTTGCTCATCCGCCGCGCTCTTCGCCGCCGCCAAACATCCCTTCTCCTTCGAGGACATGATGAAGCTCAAGCGTGTCGGCGAACCCGAAGTCTCCCCCGACGGCAAGTGGGTCATCTTCAGCGTTGTGGATGTGGACCTCGCCGCCAACACGAAGACCCCGCACATCTGGATCGTCCCTCTAGGCGGTGGCCAAGAAAAAGCGGGGGTGCCCCATGTCTCGCCGAATTTGCGAGACGTGGGAAGTGATGAACGTGAAATCATCGCCGAGCAGGACGCCGACCGTCCCCGCTGGTCTCCCGATGGCAAGCGCTTTGCATTTCTTTCAACCAAAGAAGGCGGCTCGCAAGTCTGGATCGCAGACTTCGACGGCGCTGCCGGCACGGTCAGCAGCGTTCATCAGTTCACCAATATCGCCACCGAAGCCAGCGGAGAACTCTGGTCTCCTGATGGGAAAAATATTTTGTTTACGTCGGACGTTTATCCCGAGTGTGACGGCGCTCCCGCCCAGGAGGATGCGTGCAATGCGAAAAAGTTGAAAGAGGCGGAGGAGTCCAAAGTCAAAGCACAAATTTTCACCCATCTTCTCTATCGCCACTGGAACGCCTACAAAGAAGGGAAGCGTACGCACATTTTTGTTAATCCAGTGCCTCAGGTTGATAGCTCAGGCGGATATGAGAGGTTGAGTACATTCGCAGTCATCCCCCGCGACCTCACCCCCGGAGACTACGACGCCCCCGTCTTCTCCGTCGGCGGGCAGGACGACTACGCCTTCTCCCCCGACGGCCAGGAGATTTGCTACGCCTCCAACCACGATAAAAATCCCGCCGCCTCCACCAACAACGATCTCTGGCTCGTCCCTGTCAACGTAGGGGCGGACGCCTCGTCCGCCCAAATCATCGCGATGACGAAGAACATCACCGCCGACAATCCCGCCAGCGATTCGACGCCGCTCTACTCGCCCGATGGCAAGTACATCGCTTACCGCGCCCAGCAGCGCCCCGGATACGAGAGCGACCGCTTTCGCCTCATGCTCTACGACCGCAAAACCGGAGAGAAGAAAAATCTGACAGAAGATTTTGATCGCTGGGTAGGAGCCATAGTCTGGTCGCGAGATGGAAGCACAATTTATTTCTCTGGAGATAACCGCGGTGAAGCTCCAATCTATAAAAAAGAAATCGAATCAACCAAACTTCCTCAAGATGTACTTGACGGGGTCAATGATGATCTCGCAATAACACACGATGGGAAAATGGTATTCACTCACATGAGTTTGGAGCGGCCAAATGAGATATTTGTAACCAGCCCTGGCGCAACGCAGGAACCCTGCACATTTGAGCGATTAAGCACTCCCGGGTCACCCGACCACTATCAATCCGCCGTATGTGCCAAGCCGCCTAGCGCGCTCACCCACTTCAACGATGCGCTCCTCTCCCAAATCTCCATGTCTCCGCTCACATCCTTCTGGTTCACCGGAGCTCACGGCGACAAAGTACAGGGCTTCATGGTCAAGCCCCCCAACTTCAATCCTGACAAAAAATACCCCGTGAAGTTCCTCATCCACGGCGGCCCCGAAGGCGCTTGGGGAGACGACTGGAGCTACCGCTGGAATCCCGAACTTTTTGCCGCCAATGGTTACGTCGTCATCATGATCAACTTCCACGGCTCAACCGGATACGGCCAAAAATTTATTGATGCCATCAACGGCGACTGGGGTGGCGCGCCCTACGAAGATTTAATGAAAGGCGTCGACTTCGCCGAGCAGACTTATCCGTTCATTGATAAAGACCGCGAGTGCGCCCTCGGTGCCAGCTACGGCGGCTACATGATCAACTGGATCGAAGGCCACACGGACCGTTTCAAATGCCTGGTCTCGCACGACGGCATGTTCAATGCCGAGTCGGCTTGGGGCTCAACCGAAGAACTCTGGTTTAACAACTGGGAGTTCAAAGGCACTCCTTATGACAACCGCGACCTTTATCAAAAATGGTCTCCGCATCAATACGCGAAAAACTTCAAGACGCCCATGCTGGTCGTCCACGGACAAAAAGATTATCGTCTCGACGTCAGCGAAGGCTTCCAGCTCTTCACGACTCTTCAAATGCGGGGCGTTCCCTCGAAGATGCTCTACTTCCCCGACGAAGGCCACTGGGTCTTGAAACCGCAAAATTCCCAGCTCTGGTACAAAACCGTCAACGACTGGGTGGACCAATGGATAGGGAAGTGAAGTGATTGAATCAGTATGAAGAAGTTAACAACAGCTCTCGTTCTTGCCTGCGCAAATATTTTTTTGCTGACTGCACTATATCTCTGTGCTCGGCTCACATCTATTGGCTGGCTTAATGGCCATCTTTTGGACAAGATACCCAAGGTAGCTGCCATCGTTTACGTCTTGCCAATGCTAATAATTCTGGGCATCTCGCCTTGGATAGCATTATTCACGGTGATCTATGCAATTAGAGACCTTGGGGATTCTCAAACACGCTGGCAAGGCGTACTTTCGCTAGCCTTGGCATCACCGATCATCTATTTCTTTGCACGCCTGAGGTTGTGAGAAACCGTATCAGCTTTTGTTGTTTTCCACATTGTCATTCCGAGAGCGGCTTTATCGCTCGAGGAATCTGCTTTTGTAAGTTGCATGGCTCGGTTTATGCGCCGGCAGACATTCCCGTCCGCCGCTTTTGATTTTTTGTTGAATTAAATTAAAGAAGTGTCATCCCGAGCGAAGTGAATTCATTCGCTTTGCGAATGAATTCACGCAGTCGAGGGACCTGCTGTTTCTCACGTCTTGCACGACGAGCGCAGCCTCACGGCCCAATCGGCCACAGCGACTGCAACTGATATCTCACGCTCGCGCTCCCTACGCTCGCCGTTCCCAAAACCACCGTCGCGCCCTCCACTCCCGTGTTGATCTGGGTCGTCGCCAACCCATTCGCATCCGACAAAATCGTTTGCGTGGACGACGACAATATCACCGGCGGTTGCGGCTCGGTAATATTCAACTCTCCGATCGTGATGATCGGTGTGTTACTGTTCGTCCGCGCGATCACCGTCTGAAACGCCACCGGTGCGCCCATCACCGGATTCGGCGGATAAGACTGGTCCGTCGCCCGTACCGTCACCGGCGCGAACGCCTGCCCGACTTGCAACAGCTGTGTCGTTCCCGCAATCGGTTGAAGCTGCATCACACTCAACGGCACTGACGTTCCGTAGAAACTCAGGCATGGAGTATTCTGCGGCCCCACGCACGCTGCTACCTGAACATCTCCCGCCATTCCCGCGATTTGCAAATTACTGGTCGCGTATCCATTCGAATCCGTCACCAGCGTGGTCGCTCCAAGCGAAGCAAACCCCGCACCTCTAACCAGAATGTAATCCACGGTCGCTCCCACTTGCGGCACGCCATTCGACAGCACCCGCGCCGTCAGCGGCAAATTGACGGTCGCCCCCTGCGCAACTTCTAAATACTGCGGGACCAACGCAATATCGAGCGCGCTCTCACTTCCCACCAGATTTGCCTGTGCTTGCTGTGGCGATGGATACGACGCTGGCGCAAGCTGCGCCGTAATTTCCGCCACGCCCGACGACATCACTGTTGCCGCCGTCGCTGCTCGGCCCGTTTCGTCGGTCAGCATGGTGCAAGTCGTCGCCCCGCCACATGCCGTAAACCCAACCGAGGGAATGGAGGTAAACTCTACCGTCGCCCCAGCTACGGGCGTCGCCCCATCCGACGCAACTGCCTGCATCACAATCGGATTCGGAATCTGCCCTCCGACCGGCGCTCGCTGGTTCGAACCACCGATAAGTTTGATCGTATCGTTCGGTCCCGCGCCAATAATCAGCGCTCCCGTCATCGTTGAACTTCCCCCCGTCGCCGGATCGCTAAGCAAAATATTTTGCTGGCTGTCTGCTTGCGGCAAAGTATTCGCAATCAATTGGTTGCTGGTCTGCGATAACAAGCCCAAATTTGCGCCTGCAACATTCAACATCGAATTCGATTGAAACCCATAACCCTGAATCGCAATCGCGGTCCCTCCCGCCACGCTCGCCCGCGCTGGAGTGACAGTGTCACCATAAAACAACCGCGCATGATAGCCGTAGTCAGGGCGCCCGTCGCCGCGATAATCCATGATCCCGATGCGAAATGTCGTACTCTGCAAAACCGATGCATCCAGTCGCGTAAGTCCAAAATATGAAGTATTAAACGCCGCCGGCGTATTAGCCGGCGCCGGACTCGTTCCCGGATCAGCTAGCGCCCACATTCCCACCACCGGCTGCGATTTCGTCTCCGTCGGATTGCCCTTTTCATCGAGCGCCGTAATCTCAACCGACAGCGTGCGGTTCGTCCGCGCGTTAAATTGCAAATAGTCGGCATCGCCGTAGGGATTCATCGTGCCTATGAAATCTCCCGTGGGTGGCAACAGCGCAGGCGAGGCATACGACGTCTGCCCAAACAAATTCGTCACAGGCACTTTGCTACCCGTCATCAACACATTATGCTGCGCCGTGCCATTTAGTTCGACGTTCACAACCACCGGTTGAAACGTCCCCGACGGTTCCACTTGCCACGGCCCATAAGGCCCCACTGGTTGCGACCACTCCGGATCAAGCGCCTCCACACTCAACTGATACTGTGCGCTGCTTGCGCCGTTTGGAATCTGCAATCCCGCCAAATTGAACGAACCTTCCACGCCCGTCTGATTCGATCCCCATTGATTGAACGGCTCGCCGGTTGCATCGTAATATCCGCTCACGATATTTCCGGCGTCGCCGGTGAATGAAAATCCCGAAACCGAGGCCGTCGCATATTGCCCGGAGGGCAAACCTGTTGAAGGATCAATCCATCGCGCGACTACATTCACTCCCTGCATCGGCTGGCCCGCTTGCCCGCTCGTGTTCACAAAATTGACCGTCCCCTGAATTGCAGCCGTATTCTGCGCAAAAATCTCTTTTCCTGTGAAATCGCCTATATTCTGCGCGGTCACCGGATACAAATTCGACAACGCTGCTTGATCATCCATCTTCGGCACATAGGGATTCACCGCGCCGTTATTCGAATAGCAGCTTGTAATCGGCACGCAGCTCGTCGGATCCACGGCATGCATCACTGGAAACCCTGCATAATCATCCGGCGTCGGCGGAGGGTTGTTGGTGATGACGTTCAAATTTACCTGCGACCAATCGAGCCCCAGCACGCGCCCTAACACGCGCACGAGACGATATTCCACATCGGGTTGCTGCGATGAATTCAAAATGCATTGCCCATTGATGACGATCAGCGCATGAAGAAACGTCGCATTCGTCGCGAAGTTATCCAGTCCGCCATAAATGGCGTTATAAAAACACTCACTCGGATCGCCCGCGCCCTGACCTAAGAAAGCGTCAGTCACCGAGCCGTCGTAGTCATAGACCACTCCTAGTGGAGTTCCCGTCGCGCTGGGCATGATGTCGGCCGGCTCAGTGATCGTCCCATCGGAATTGATGTAAACGTTTGATCCATTCACATCTTCGGCCAACTGTCCGCCGTGATAGAACGTGACCGCCGCTGTGGGAATCAAAGCCCATTGGCTGATCGCGTCCGCAACCAACGCATCCGCGCTCGGCCCCGGCATGATGGGGCTCAAGTTACCCTGATCGGTGCAGTAATTCACCAAGCCATTCGCCCAAACTAATGGCGTACCCAACGTCTGCGGATCGAAATAACTTACGCCCGCAATGTACTTGGGTCCTTCCGCTTCCGCCATCTCGATCATCACCACCAGCAATCCGATGGCGGCCAATAGCGTATAAACCAGCGTCCACAGCAAATCGCTCAAACTCCAACGGATGCAGCGGCGCGAGGAATGCGTTACCCGCGTCATCGCAAATCCTTCTCTGCAAAACGCACAGCTTGCTCGAGTTCGGCAACGCTCACGAAATTTTTGACTGGCCCGCCCGATGCAACCCCGCGCGTATATCGCACCAACCCCACATTTACTTGCCCACCCCGATGGATGGACATTCGCCCCTGCGGCCCTCCCACGATGCTGGTCAGCCCCAACTTGCTCGGCTGGTAAAGAAACAAAAAGACTTTTTCGCCTACGCGGTAGCGCTGACCGTTCTCCCACACGCCCATCCATTCGCGGATCGTCAGCGACTGTCCCGTGCGCACGCCGCGCACGGCGTGGTCCACGTGGAAGGTAATCGCAATCGTGGCCACATCTTTCGCATCGTGCGCAGGGCTGGCGTGAATTGCCGTCACGGTGCCCGCAAAGATGTATCCGGATTTATTAGTAAGAGGGCGCAACCGTTCAATGGGAACTACCGGCGTTCCGCCGGAGTGGGCCATTTCCATGCCTAGCGAAACCGGGGGACTTAGAAAAAATACGCTGAGAAACAGCGCAATTAGAAGTAACGGGCACAAAAGCGCTGCCGCCACGCTCACGAACTTTCGCAGCCACAAAAACATTCTTCGCTCCTCGCGCACGACGAGGCCCAGCTTTTCCGACGGGATGCTTCGATGGTAGGAAAATCGCCCTGTGGAAGGCTGTATCATCCGTCACCGCACGTTAGTGACGAACGAACATTTCCACAGGGAGTATGAAAGTGCAACACTATCTATAACTTGGGGGGACTGGTGGTGCACAGGGGCGCCCATCCTTCGAACCCCGTGAAGGATGGTAATTATCCCGTCAGATCAAGGTCGATTAAGCTTGGAACAAAGTTCACATCTAACAACCCCAAATGATTTCAATGCACCTAAGCCGTTCGGAGGAATAGATGCGCGAATTCATTGGAAATCCTGCTTTTGCTAAGAACGCTCAACTCGTATTGATAGTGGCTTATGCTTTGCTGGCAGTATTGTTCGGTCTCCACAGAAAGACGTGGCCGATATCGCTTTATTATGTTGGCTGCTTCGTTAAGGATACGGGTGTTTTTGCTTTGGCTTTTCTATCCAAATGGTTTTAGCGTTAGAGGCCAAAAACCACGGGAGCTTGTCAAACTGGTGCCTTCAAGGATGCTATAAGAAGCGTAAATCCAAACTCCACTTCCGCGTACATCTTTCGCACTGAGGCTGCCCGACCCTCCTACTTGGCCATGAACACGACTCGTCGTCTCCATCGTTATCGGGATCATGCGGCAGCGTTCCCGGAAAACAGCCTGTCCGATTCGGAAAATGGAAGCATTTTTCCGGATACTTGGCGCCGGTGAAGGGTTTGAAAGCGCGGGGTTGGTGGCCCTTCAAGCCGTTTTTTGGTTTGAGTGGAAAGACTTTTGCGGAGAGGTTTGGCAGAGAATCCCGTGGTTCCCCCTCTTGCGCAAAGAACGCGCAAGAATGGGCCACCCTTCGGTGGAGCAGATCCCGGGCAAAGGGCGGAGCTTCTGTGGGCCACGCGCCGATCTATAACTTAGACAACCTTAGTCCTCATCATCGTCATTGTCGGGCGGGCGGAACACCTTGTCGGTGAAGCAGCCTTTCTGGTTCGGATAGTGGAAGCAGGTTTCCGGATATTTCGCGCCAATGACTGGATGGAAGGCGCGCGGCTTGGTCAGCGTGAAGAAATCCGCAAGCGGGTAAGGGCATGCAACGGGGCCGCATGCGGTGAAGGGGCCGTCGGGCGCGTAATAATCGGCGTAGGGAAACTCTTTAGGCCCAATTCCTCCCAGCGGCAATTTGAATTCATGCTCGACGAAACTAAGAATACTGCCGAAATCATGGCAATAAGGGCCGGGGCAAGATGGGCCGGATGTATTGCCGCCTGAAATATAGCCTTCCGGTGTATAAGCCGAGACGACCAATAGAGGAACCCGAAAACCGTAAACGTATTGCGCGCCCGCGCTCGCGCTGCTCGCGCTTTTGTATCCCACACCCGGGCCGCCCATGGCTTCTGCTGGATTGATGTGGTCGTACCATCCGCCCCAGTCATCCCAGGTGAAGATGATGATGGTGCTGGCCCAGTAGTGGCAAGGGTTTTCATTGCCGATGGCATTGACCAGGGCCGCGGCCCACGAAGGGCCACCGTCGTCGCCGGCAACCGCCGAGTGGTCAGACCATCGCCCATCTGGCATGACCCAACTCACGCTGGCAAGCTGCGTACAGGTTGGGTCGCTTTCTATGTCGTTTAAAATTTGCGCCTGATCGTCGGCGCGCGACGCAGGAGCGATGATGGTACTGTTCCACCCCGGCCACGTGCATGTGCCGCCAATGCCTGAGGGCTGGCATACGCGATAGAGCGACCCCGGCGCATTCCATAATCCCGCGCTGCTGCCTGAGTAGTATTTCCACGAAACGTTTCCCTTGGCAAGTTCATCCTGCATGCTGGGGTGGTCATAGCAGGGATAACCGGGATAAGCGCCTTGCAATGGCGGAGTATAGACGGCTGAAGGCGCATCCGAAGCCGGATCAATCGAAGCCACATATTCGCCGGGCGCATTGCTGATGCAGCCTGTGCTTTGCGTGAAATCTCCGCTGGCGATCGGATTGTCGGAGACGAACCACTCCCAGCAGGGAAAGATCAGCCCGCAAGTGTAGCCGTTCGGATCGTTGTAATAATCGGGCGCCGAAGTTCCTGAAAACAAAAATTGATGCGCGGCGAAGCTGGCGCCTTGATTGGTCTGGAACATGTAGTTGGCGAATCCGTAGCTGTTGGCCAACTGAAAATAAGGATCGAGCAATCCGCTGCCGTTGGCCTGAATGGTGTTGGGCACGTAACTGTACTGCGGATACTGCCCGGGAAATACGCAACCCTTGGGCAAGTCGGGTTTCACATTGCACAAGCCATCATTGGCGCCGTTGTCGAAAATCGGCACCCAGGCATCGGTGTGGCCATGCAACGGGCCTACGCAAGTATCCAGCGGGATGGGAATCGGGTGTACCTGGATTTCCTGGTTCGTGGAAGTCTTCAGGCAGGAAACGGTGTACCCAGGATTGTTGGCCGCGGGCCACAGATTTGCGCCAGCCTGGATGAGTGCTGTGTCTGCTCCGAACAGGTTGTCGGGGGAGCGGTTCTCCTCGACCACGATAATGATGTGCTGAATGGGGTTGACCGGAGGCCTGTTTTGCGCGAAAGCGGATGCGGAGAACGACAAAAGCAGGCTAAGGGAGGTCAAACTCGATACCAAACGCATGCGCGGCACCTGACTCCTGAGTTTTCTGTGCGCCGCGAGAAGCCGGGGGGACTTATGCGACCACGAGAGGCATTGGATGCACCGGCGGGAGAGTCCGGCAGAAAAATACTGGTGACCACATTAGGAGCGAAAGCTGTGCCTGTCAAGGGGTTGGAGAACGTGAGCGCCCATTCACCTGCGCCAGTCATGCCAAAGGCGCCTACTGCGGGCTGATCTCGAAAACCACGCCGTTAAAATATTGACCGCCAAAAATCGTTGTACCGTAAAGGCTGCCGTCTGGACCTACGGTTAAATTTGCGTAGGGTGTGTCTGCCTCTTGGTAAACGAAAGTGACAACAACGGAGTAAGTCCAAGTACCATCCTTGTTTGCCAATAAACGAAACACTGTTCCGCTCGGACTAAACACGGTGGTGCCGTAGAGATTTCCGTCGGGGCCGAACGTTAAGCCATTGGGCTGGGAGCTGTTACCTTGGAAGTTGTGGATTACCGTTTCCTTCCAGCGGTGATGCAGCCCATCCCAACTTAATTTGAAGACAATGCCACAGTAGTCGTTGTTGCAAAGATATTTACCCCCTCCGGCAGTGCCGTACAGATTACCCTTGCCGTCGTAGGCAAGTGCCCCGTTACTCACTCCTTCTCCGTAATCCCAGTCGAGACCAAAGCTGTGGAGTACGTAATGACGCCAACCATTCGAGCTATTTTTCACGCGCTTTAGGGCATATACGGTGCCGCCGCCATATGGTCCGCCGTAGGGTGTGGCTCCAAAAAGGTCGCCGGCAGGAGTAACGGCAATCTGTGCGCCGTTAGCCTGCGCACAATCTGTTTCGGTACAAATATTTCTTTCAGTCCAAGTGTCATTTCCGGCGGGGCTGAGTTCGAAGATGCCGCCGTCAGCTGTACCGTACAAGTTGCCACTCCCATCTTGCGCCAATCCTGCTCTTGGTCCGTACATAGATTCGTTCCCACTAAAGTCGTAAATGATCCTTGCGTGCCACCCTCCGTTGCCCTCCGGGATTAACTCATATACCGTCCCGGCAAATTTCTTTCCTCCCCGTTCGGTGGTGCCGTAGAGATGACCATTGCGTCCGAAAATTACACCGCCATATGGCCAAGCACCATCTAGTGGAGTACCCGTAAATTCGTACAAAATCGTTTCCTTCCAGCCCGCATAAATATCGGGCGAGAGTTCATATACCATCCCATTACCATGGGTACCCCCGATTGGGGTGGTTCCATAGATGTTGCCTTTCGAGTCAAAAACCACACCCGACCACGGCTGGTAGCCATCATCATCTGTTGGACAGGTATGTTGGTCAGGGAATGACTTGTCACAGCCGAAATTATGCAGAATTTGCAGGCGCGCTTGGGGTTGGGCTTGAAGCGAAGTGGCGAGAATCACTACGAAAAGAAATATCTTCATGCGCTGCGTCCCAAGAAAATTCTTACAACAACTGCCCCTGGGGTTGGCGGTGCGCCGTCGAGGCTGGACGGCGGAAACCGCACTGCCCGCTACTATCGTCCCTAAAGACGGGCCTGTCAAGGGTTTTCAGCGCGTATGAGGCCTATCCAGAATCTGTTCTTCGCATGCGATCGCGCTTGGGAATGTCAGCGTTGCGTTGCTACTGACATCGGCGACATGCTCTATGTGCTTTCATCAGCTTCTTCTTTCCTGCCTTTGCGCGGAGACGTGGGCCCCGGCGAGCAGAAGTAAGCCTGATAGGAAGGCCCAGAACATCATGCTCACGGAAAGCGCGAAGGGGCCATAGACTTCCTGAAAGTTGAGGCGGGGCAGGGCGACGATGTAGGCGTACTTGAAGATTTCCGAGAGTAGGCCCATCATCACCGCCGCGGGCAGCACGCTGATAGGCGTGACTTTGCCGTGTGGCAGCAGCCAGTAGATCAAAAAGAAAATGCCGATACTAGCCGCGATGGCAATGAGCTTCATGGCAATGAATCCAATGACCTGAATAATGAACTCGCCGTGGCCGAAGGTGAGTGTGCGCATCAAGCCTATGTTTCCTGCGGTGAGAGCGATCGAGAGCAGCGCGAGCACGCCGCAGGCAAAAGCCAGTGCGAGGGAGATAAGTTGATTTCCCAAATAAGACCGGTTGTTGGGGAAGCGCCAGATGCGGTTGAGCGCGACTTCGAGGGGCATGAAGATTCCGGTCGAAGTCACGAGCAGGATGAGTAAGGAGAAGATCTGCACGCGATGGCGTGAGCCGACCATGGCGTTCAAGTTGCGGATGACGAAATCCTGTCCGGCGGGCAGGGAGTCGCGCAGGAACACCTCGACGACTTCCGACATGGTTCGCGAATGGAAGACGTTTCGCGTGATGGTCAGCAGAAGCACCATGAAAGGAAAGAACGACAGGATGGCGTTGGCGGCGACGGAGAAAGCGAAAGTATGGACTTCGGTATGAAGCAAATACCTGGCTGTTGAAGCCACCAAGCCAGAGTAAGGCGAGCGTTGCGCGGATTGTTTTGCTGATGTGACTGGTGGATATGTTGACGGTGGCGAAGTCGTGGTTGGATCGCTCATTTTTGGCCAGAACAAGCTATGACAACGGCTTCAAGAGCATCGTTTCCGGCAAAAGACGGCGTATAACCTGCGGTTACTTACGTTTTTGCACAGAAACGTTTCACTTGGGCGTTTTTCCGCTTGCCAGAAAGCGCGTTCCTGAATATTATCTGGTGCTTCGCCGAAGATTCAAGCGGCGAAGCTCGGCTGCTGAATTGATGTTTCGTGGATGGATCTCCAAGCCGTTTCTGTGTTCTGCTTTGGAAGTTCCCGGCGCTTCTGGTAGGGCAGTGGCATGGCGCACGTACCCGGATGGAAATCTGCGCAGCGTTGGTGCGGTGGCACTCTTGTGTCCTTCTTTGAGGGGGTTGTATGAAGCGAAGCTTCGCGGAGAAGGGCAAAAGAGCTAATTCCCCACAGGCGAAAGGAGTTTTTCAGTGAGAGAGAAGGGTACAGTCAAGTGGTTCAACGGAGCCAAAGGTTACGGCTTCATTCAACGCTCCACCGGCGAGGATGTTTTCGTTCATTTCTCCGCCATCCAGGAAAACGGTTATCGTACCTTGAACGAAGGTGAAACCGTGGAGTTCGACCTGCTGAAGGGACCCAAAGGTTTCCAGGCAGGGAATGTCGTCCGCGCCTAAGGGCGCGGCGGTTCCGCTGAATTACTGGCCCTCTCCGGTCTCCCCCGGAGAGGGTTTTTCATTGTGGATTTTTGTGTCTGCAATGTTCATTCGTCACAAACATCCTGTGACGGGTGCCCTTTAGACGATTCGATTTCCTCCCTAAACTTCCCAAATAGGGAGCAAGCCCACATGAATTCCGTACTTCGCAAGCGGTAATGTCAGTTTCCGGTTCGGGAATTGCAACAGAACGGGAGTGGAACGAGGGTAATGGCATGAATGCAGCTATTCATCTGCGTCCGGTCGCGGTGCCGCAGCGGGAATGTGACCAGCCCCAGTCGAATTACGAGGCCCTAGGCCGGCTCACCATCGGGGTCGCACATGACTTCAACACTCTTCTTACTGCGATCATGCTCTATAACGATCTGATTCACGAGGAGATACACCGGCAGAATCGGAAAATTCCCGACTGCGAACGAATGAAACATGCGGCAGATGAAATTCGCACGGCTTGTGAGCGTGGAATCGCCTTGATTCAGCAACTGATGACGCTGACGCGGCCAGCCGTGGTCGAGCCTGAGGCAATCTCGTGGAATGAAACCATTTTGGGAATGAACAATCTGCTGCGGCGATTGCTGGGGGAGAATTTTGAGTTAATCCTGAATCTGGCCGAGGACCTGAAAAAGATGAAGTTATCCCCATCGAAGGCGCAGCAAGTGGTCTTAAATTTGGTGCTGAATGCGCGCGATGCCATGCCCGAAGGGGGAAATATTGTGTTGCAAACCGGGAATTCCCGCGCGGGAAATAGCAAAAGTGCGAAGCATGTGGAGCTGACTGTGATTGACACGGGCTGTGGAATGGATAAAGCGACTTTGACCCACGCTTTCGAGCCGTTCTTCACCACGAAATCACAGGGGCGTGGAAATGGGCTGGGCCTGGCGACGGTGCGAGAGATTGTCGGCAATGCCGGGGGAGAGATTCATGTCGAAAGCGGTCCGGCAAAGGGAACCAGCATGAGGGTCAGGCTGCCAGCTTTGCGCAGCGAACCAGTGCAGGCCGAAAGGATTTTTGCGAGTCGAGTTGTGCCGCGCCAAAAGCGGCATGTCGTGTAGCCGAAGATCAATCCACCGCTTTCTGTTTCATTTTGTATTTCTTAATTTTATAAGAGGAGTTTTCCCATGATGACTGCTGCAACCGCAATGGCGCTGCACGTGCCGCAAATTCCAGGGGCAAACCTTCTAAACCTGCTGATTGTGGACGACGAACGCGCCATTCGGGAGGTTTGCCGGGAGCTGGCGCAATCTTTAGGGTTCAACGCTTCGGTGGCGGACTCCGCCGAGCAAGCCTTTCGAACCCTGGAAACTCAGCCTATTGATGTTGTACTGCTCGATCTCAAATTGCCGGGTGCGGGTGGCTTGCAGGCGCTGCATGCGCTGCGGCAAAAACATCCAGAGGTTGCAGTGGTCGTTGTGACCGGCTATGCGAGCGTGCAGTCGGCGGTGCAGGCGATGAAAGAAGGGGCTTACGACTACGTCACCAAACCTTTCAGCATGGAGGAGTTGCGGTTGCTGCTTGAGCGGGTTACCGCGCATTTGAAACTCAAGAGCGAAAACCGCACTTTGCGGGAAAAGATTAAGTCGAAACAAGGCTTCGGTTCCATGATCGGGCGCTCTCCGGAGATGGAGAAACTTTACAGAATCGTTGCTAAAGCCGCGCAGAGTGCACATCCGGTGTTGATTTTTGGAGAGAGTGGCACCGGCAAAGAAATGGTGGCGCGGGCGATTCATTACTGCGGCGCATTGCGCGATAAGCCTTTCATCCCTGTGGATTGCGGTTCGTTGGTGCCGACGCTGATCGAGAGCGAACTCTTCGGTTATGTGAAAGGCGCATTTACGGGAGCCAACCAATCGAAAGATGGATTGCTGGCGCTGGCCGAAGGCGGGACGGTATTTTTCGATGAAATGGGCGAATTGCCGCTTGATTTGCAATCGAAATTATTGCGGGCGATCCAGGAAAAAGAAATTCGTCCCGTTGGCGGCACGAAAAGGCTACCCATCAACGTGAGAATTCTGGCCGCTACGAATCGTGATTTGGAACAGGGAGTGGCGCAGGGAACTTTCCGGCGAGATCTATATTTCCGGTTGAATGTGCTGACATTGCGCATTCCGCCGCTACGAGAAAGACGGCAGGACATTCCTCTGCTGGCAGCGCATTTTCTGGAAAGAACATGCCGCGACACCGGCCGCGAGCAAACGTTGAGCGATGAAGCGCTCAAAGCGATGCTGGCGTACGACTGGCCCGGCAATGTTCGCGAATTGGAGAATTGCCTGGAGAGGGCTTGCGCCCTGGTGAGCGGCCCGGTGATTCATGTGAACGATTTACCGACAGTGATTCACAGCGCAGCCGGGACAACACTCATGGCGGGAGAGCGTTCATCGCGAATTCAACCCATTGGTGAACTGGAGAAGACCGCGATTCTCAATACCATCACGCAACTGAATGGCGACAAACTGCTGGCAGCAAAGATGTTGGGGATTGGCAAGACCACGCTTTATCGCAAACTCAAAGAGTACGCAGTGCAGATTTAGGCAGGAATTTCCGTTTCTTGAACTCGCAAAGTTGGTCATGCAGCTTAAGTCGTTTCTGATCAATCGCCTGACTATGGCTGCGAACGTGCAATCAGATGCTGCATGATTCTGTTGGTCACACTATCAAGCAAGGCATCGGAGTGCGCCAGTTCCATCCAGCAGGCAACCGGAAAGACGACGCAAGCTGTTACGTCTTTTCGGGCTGCGAGCGAAGAACTGCGCGAGAAAGATTACGAACTTGTCGTTGTGGATATTTGCCTTGCCGAGGCCGAACCGGAAGAGAGCGATGCGCTGCTGCAACATCTCACCACAGCGATGCCGCTTTATGTGAACTTTGCCATCAGCAGTATGGAACGAGTCGTGCGCGAAGTGCGAGCTGCGCTGCAACGGCGCAAGCGTGAAGCGGAGTCGGCGCGGAGAGGCGCAGAGCAGCAACTGCGCAATGAACTTAAAAACAACGTCACCGCAATTCTGCTTTCCTGCGAAATGGCCTTGCAGGTTCAGGGATTGCCGCAAGCTGCCGAACTCAAGCTTCAAACCATGGATGAACTGGCCCGGGAGATGAAACAAAAGCTGAATAGCTAGCTGCAAGATTTTGCGCTCTGCTCCATGTTTCCCTTCGCAGGCTCTGTGATAAGCGCAATTCTTGATATATACTCCCGCCGTGAAAAGCTCTGCGGGCGCAGCGGAGCGAGCGGGAGGATTTCGATGAAAACTACGATGGCAGTTGGGTTGGCTGCCTGCTTATTTCTTGCGCCGGTCGCCGCAGTTGCCCAGGACAGCAAACCTTCTTTGACCATGCGGCCCAATGAAGCAGGGCAATCCGTGCGAGCGGCCATCGAACAGAATGCTCCGACGTCTCCACAGTATTGCAAACGAATTATCTTCTATGGAGGAGACACGAATGATAATGATCCGAATGCGCAGGGTTTTGCCGATTCCGACACAGTGTCCATCCCAGATACCAATACATATGGGACGGTAATTATTCCAGCAGGGCAATCTATTACGGTAACCGGCCTATTCTTTCAGATGTTTACCGGAGGAGAGTTCGATGCGCCGACCTCCAGCTATGACATCCGGCAGGGTGTTTCCGAGGGCAATGGCGGGACGAGCCTAGCTTCAGGAAGTGGCGCGACCTATTACTCGCTGGATGGGCAGGGGCTGTTTCCGCAATATGCTGTTGCTGTGCAAGTGGATCCTCCGGTGCAACTGCCAGCCGGGCAATACTGGTTCAACGTGACGCCACAATGCCTCAACAATAACGACCCGAATTGCAAAGCAGGCTACTACGTTAACAACACCACTCAGGAAACGCACAACGTACACGGAAACGCGCAGCCTCCCAACGAGATATTTTTTAATTCAAGCTATTTCGGGTTTAATTGGGCCAACTGGTGCGACCCCAGCCTGGGGCAGAACTCCAAGCAATGCGCGCGGCTGTCGTTTGGAATTTGCGGCAAGTAGCCCACTGATTTAAGAATCATCGATTAAAGAATCATCGATTAAAGAATCATCGATTAAAGAATCATCGATTAAAGAATCATCGATTAAAGAATCATCGATTAAAGAATCATCGATTAAAGAATCATCGGAACCAACATCCAAGTCCGCGCGCGATACCGGGCGAATGACGCAGCAAATTGCGACTCCAGCAATTTTTCTTCCTGACGAATACGCACGCTCACGAAGGCGACTGCGGCCAGCAGAATTGGCACAGTCAGTTCGCTGCGGAATACGAGTGCAAACCCCGGCCCCATCAGCAACAAGCTGAGATATAGCGGGTGCCGAATCACGCCGTAAATTCCTGACTGCACCAGTTCGTGCCCATCCTGCAAAGTGACGTAGGCGCTGAATTGCTTTCCGAGCTTCGCCAGTGCAAGCAGTCGAACCGCGATTCCGGCAGCGCAAAGTGAGAGCCCGAGCCAGCGCAAAATGAAACTGTCTCCAAACGTGCAAATCTGGCGGCGGTCTGCGTAGGGGAGAAACCACATCAAGAATAATGACGCCAAAGTCAGCGCGAGCAACACCCATGATTGTTGGCCGAGCGCGGAATGGCCTTTGCGAAAAGGATTGAGATCAATATCCAATAAGAATGCACACAGCGCCGCAAAAATCATCACGGCGACCAATCCCGTGCGCGCGGGATTGCTGAAAAACGCAGGCAGAGCAGCCAAGCCCCAACCGGCCAGCATGGTAAGCAGAACGATGCTCACCAAAATTACGAGTGTGAGGAATTTCTGCAACATGATGCCGCAACTTTTCAGCATCTCATAGCGAGAGCTTTCAGTTTCGATATGACGCGGTTATTCTAAAAATGAGGAGCATTCGCGATGCTAAGCAAGTTTAAGTTTCCCCGGCCGCTGATGGCCATCGGTTGTTTTACCACTCTGCTGCTTTTGCCTTTATGGATCGTGCTCATTCCTCTTCATCTCATTCGCATTCTGCTGACGAGCCCGCGCGCGTAGATAGCCTTTAACTCCGCGCTTTTTCAGATTTCCGGCACGGGCCTGCTTTGAGGTGTACACTTCCGACGCTGCTGGATATCACGATAGAAATCCACGGCGCAAGTTTCAGGAGAAACCATGAACAGGAAATTGTTGAGAGTTTTCGCTGGAGCGGCTCTCACGATAGCCGCTAGCTGGGCTGTGCCGGCACGCGCGCAGATGTCCGAAGTGAAAGAGAAACCGCCGATTTACGCGTACGTGAGCAATTGGGCGATTCCGCGTGCACAGTGGGGTGAAATGGAGAAGGCCAATGGCGCCGACCAGAAAATTTTGGAAAAAGCGATGGCCAGCGGGGCAATCATCGGCTATGGCGATGACACTGCACTCGTCCACGAAGTCGATGGCAGTACTCACGATAACTGGTGGGCGTCGTATTCCATGGCCGGGCTTCTAAGCACGCTGGAGCAGTTTTATGCCAATGGCAGCGCAACGTCGCCGGTGCTGGCCAGTTCGACCAAGCATTGGGATGAAATTTTTGTCAGCCGGTATTACAACTGGCACCCGGGATCTTACAAAGGCGTGTACACGCGAGGCTTGGTGTACAAGCTGAAAGCAGACGCTCCCAATGACGCAGTGGATACGCTGGCCAAGAACCTCTTTGTGCCATACTTTGAAAAATTGCTCGCCGAAGGAGCCATTCACGAGTACGACATTGATACGCAGGCGATCCACACAGCTTCGCCTGACATGTTTTTCGTATTCTTTGTCGCCGCGAACGGCGATGGCCTCGACAAAGCGAATGCATCTCTTCGCGAGATGCGGAAATCCAACCCGATGATGGGGCCAGCCTTTGGCTCCATGTCGGACTTCAGTGCGCACCGCGATTTTCTGGCGCGCACGAATGCAACTTACAAATAAATCCCTGCCGAAAACGAATGCGGAGGAATCTGTCTGGATTTTGAACGGATTCCTCCGGCTTCTCGTAAACCACAGAAATCATGGGTCATTAGCTTGTTATGGCGTGTGTATTCGGCCAAGCCCTTCTGTAACCTGATGAACCTTTCATCCCTCGATAGAATTTAGCTGCTCGCCCCGGGGCTGAAAGGGAAGCTTTTATGCAATGGAAATTGGATCGCATAGTGAGTGTGGCTACGCTAGTCACTTCAGTCGCGGCGCTGGTACTGGTGTTGAAACGGCCGCAGCCGGTGGCGGCCCCGATGACTCCGGCGGCGCAGGCAGCGAATGCGCAATCTTTTGAAAACAAGCTGGAGCAGTTGGATAAAGCCAAAGGCCCGGGAGAGCCTCCGGCGCAGGTGCATTTGAGCGCGGATGAACTGCGCGCGGCCTTGGCGGAAGCGGCGAAGTCGTTGCCGATGACGATGCCGCAAGCGAATGGAAAGCCTTCGCCTTCGACGGCGATGCCGGCGGGAGCATCGTCGTCTTCTTCTTCTTCATCCACGGTAACTTCGGCGAATTTGAACGCGCTTGGGCTCGGAAATGCGCCGCCCGCGCCGGGTTCGTCCGCGGACGCATTCTTCGCGCCGGGAGATCCCGATGTGAAGGATTATCAGCTCAGCTTTGAGGGCGACGTCGCCAAAGGACAATTTCTTACCACCATCGGCGGCAAACCGGTATGGGTGACGCTCGCCGGACACTTAGCGTCGAAAGATGGTTACGCGACGTTCGATCCGACGGAGTTCAAAGTTGGCGACCTCGATGTGCCGGTGTCTTTGGTGAACGATGCGCTGCAAAAGAAACTCTCCGAGCAGAAAGACAAATTAAAGCTGCCCGACAACGTCGGCGGATTCAAAGTGGAAAACGGGGGGATGGTGCTGACGCAGAGGTAGCTTCGAATTGCCGAAGATACCACGATTGCCGGGTGCGGGCCGGTTTCGTCTGTTGAGAGCGTAGCGGATTTAAGCTGCCAAAGACATTTGTTGTACAAGCCTGTGCCTCCCACCTTTGCGAAAAGCACGCAAGGATGGGGCACCCTCACACTCTTAATAGACAGGAAAAACCGGGTGAAAAAGCATGGGCCACCCGCCTGCCGTTCTCCTTTTAGGCACCGCTGATTTATGCAGCCCCGGTGGGCGGGTGGCCCGGCCTTTGAATAGTCGAAATCATTACGACCGTGGGTGCCCCGTCCTTGCGTTTTGTGCAAGGGCGGGTACCACGACCGCTGTCAGCGAGGGTTTGATGTTTCAGGCCGCGCGGTCGCGAAAGAAATCTCTCCCCATCCAACATTCACCCGCACTCGCCCAGCTTCGCCCAGAAAGTAGTGGCGATAACTGCTCCATCGCAACTGCTCGGGAGACTCGACGAGCGCGCGCTTCACCGGATTGCCATGCATGTAATTCAGCTTCTCGACCCGCTTTTTCTCACTCCACACATTGAATTCGTAGAAGCGGGCTTGCCAGAATGCCCGGCGCGGCGGATCGCCAAAGAGCTGGCGTTGTCCGGCATTGTGGCGCGGTCGTTTGGGCAGAAGGGCACGGGCCGTGCGCTGTTTGAGCACTTGCATGGCCGTCGAAAGGCTGCCCACTTCCGGCGCGCTGAGCAAAAGAAGAATGTGTTCGGGCATGACGACGTAGCCCACGACCACGAAGCGGTACTTTAACCGCGTCTCTTTGGCTTCGTCTCAGGCTGGAGGATGGAGAGGAATCGGTTGCGCGCTCGAGCCGAAGCGAGGAACGGCAGCCGTCGGTAACACGAGTTGGTGATAAAGTGCAGGTGATGAGCGCCGTAGATGCGATGCAGGCCGGCAGGCATGACAAACCATGATATCCGCAGCATCGTACCCGCCCTTGCACAAAACGCAAGGACGGGGCACCCACAGTTTCATAATGGGAAAGAAAAACCGAGGCGAAAGGATGGGCCACCCGCCCGATAATCCCCACGGCTAGACCAAGTAGATCTAATTTATGTGCCGGGCAAATAACCACCCCGTTCGTCAAGTCCACTCTGGTAGCTAGAGAAAGCTTCGCGAGGCAAGTTAAATATCCCATTAACCCCAATCGAATCTGAGCTTTCCCATTTTGGGAATGTTCCTTCAGGAACACTAGCGCGATTTTTCATCAATGTTCCGCAAGGAACATTAAGGCGATAAATGGTTAATAGCCCTTCGCCGCGCTCTGCGCCGCTGTTCTTGAAAACACCGTCCCATGGGGATAGGCGTCGCCGTGGAATCCATGAGGCCAGATTTTGCCATCCATGCTGACGCCGGCGACTTTGCTGTTTGCGTCGCGGAAAGTTTCGTCGAGCTTGAGCGCGCCGGTTTGCGGATCGAAGTTCAACATGAACAGGCGGTGCTCGCCGTATTCGCCGGAGTTGGCGACGATGCGATGGCCGTCCTCATCGGCGGAGAGCCAGTGCGGCTTTTGTTTGTCATCTAGCGTGACTCGCGAAACTTCGCGGATGTGCGCAAGATCGGAAATGTCGTAGGCGACAATCGCGTGGATGGAAGACTGCGCTGCTACCCAATAATGGCCGATGTTCACGGGCACGTCGCATTGCTCGCCATCGAAAGTTGCCAGATATTTTGCCGAGGCGTGGTCGCTGCTCAATCCTTCCATTTCATATAAACCGCAATTGAAAGTGTGAATCAGCACGGTCTTGCCATCGGCCAGAAGATGAGGCTCGCCGGGGAAGCCCTGCTCGCGGCCTTTGGGGCCGGGCGGTAACACAACCGTTTGCAGAAGCTTTAAATCCGAAGCTCGCCAGACTTGCACCGTGCGGGTATCGCCATCGTGTTCGTGCATGGCGGTATTGGTGCTGACGATGCGGTCGAGCGCAGGCACGACGACCAAACTATAAGGACGAATGAGTTCGGTCTTCACTGCGGGATCCATGGCGCTACTCGCACGGATGAACTTGCCGCGCTCGTCGAATTCAACAATGCCGCCGCCGTCCGCTTTAGGGCCGTGATCGCCGTGATATTGGAAAGTTGCCAGCACATGGCCATCTGCGATGCGGACGTAAGTATGAGGATGCATGTATCCATCGAGATCGCCGAAAGAAGTGACGACGGAAGGATGCAATGGATCATTCAAGTTGAAGAGAACAGTGCGCCCGCTTTCGAATGCGTTGGCCAGCAGAAAGCCGCCGGGGGGCATTTCGAGTTCGGTGTGGTGCGGCGTACCCGTGGGGCCGGGAACCGCGACCGAAGCCACGACTTGCCCGTAGTGCGGCGACTTGGCATTGGCGTCGATGACGGCGAGAAAATCGCTGCTGGCTTTGGCGTCATCGCCTGCCCATACGAAAAGATAAGAGTTGGATTGGGCAAAGCCGAGCGAATTAAAGAATATGGCCAGGACGAAGACAAGTTTGCGCATACAGAAGAGTGCCGTTCTTGTAAGTGAATGTCAAGAAACGGCTTATGGATGCTTGCGAGCTATTGCGGGCGCTTCCATTCAATTTGCCTGTTGACAAAAGCAGGATGCAGGCGCATGATAGGCGAACAAAAGGCGAAAATAATTATGACCTCTTCTCCTCTTTCCCTTTTTCCGCTGAACCAAAACGAATCGTGCGCGAAGCCGCAGCTTGTCGGCATTGCGAAACTGGCCTCGCAAGGCGAATCGCTGCGCGAAGGCCACGATGTTGAGTACTTTACGCTGAAATCGCGATCACTGTTGAGCCGGGTGGTCAGCAAGCGCGGCGTGCCGTTTACCTGGGCGATCAATCCCTATCGTGGATGCGAGTTCGGGTGCAAATACTGCTATGCCCGTTATACCCATGAATTCATGGAGATGCGTGACGGTGTTGCTTTCGAGCAGAAGATCTTTGTGAAGCAACATGCGGCAGAATTGTTGCGCCAAGAGCTGAGACAGGTGAAGGAAGGGGAGAGCATAGCGATTGGAACGGCGACCGATCCCTATCAGCCTGCCGAGCGGCGTTATGAAACTACGCGAGGAATTCTGGAAGAGATGGCGCGGCATCGCGGGCTGGAAATTGGCATGATCACGAAGTCGGACATGATTGTCCGCGACATTGAAGTGCTGCGCGAGGTGGGGAAGCACAACCGGCTCTTTGTCCACATTACGATTACCACGCTCGATGTGAAGCTGGCGCGGCTGTTAGAACCGCGCGCGCCCCGGCCCGATTTGCGTTTGGAAGCGGTGAGAAAACTGCACGAAGCCGGAGTGAATGTCGGCGTGAATTGCTGCGCGGTGATTCCGGGAATTACGGATTCGCCGAAGGATTTGGATAAAGTTGTTCGTGCGGCTGCGGAAGCGGGCGCGAGAAGAATATTTTCCAATCCATTGTTTTTGAAGCCGTGTTCGGCGGCAGTGTTTATGCCGTTTCTGGAAAAAGAATTTCCGCACTTGGTTGCGCAATACAAACAACGTTACGGCGACAAAGCATTCTTAGGGCCGGCTTACGGAAAAAGACTGGGTAAAGTGCTGACGGGGTTGCGGCAGAAGTATGGAATGGGTGAGAGAAAGGGGCCGGGAACGGTGAAGATGGAAGCGTCGCGCGAGGCGGGAGCGCAGATGAAAATGTTCTGAGCGCTAAATTGCTGGCTCTCGCAATGCATGTAGCGTTTCAGCGGAGTCGTTAGATTGCATAAACTCCAGCACTTCCTGCGGGGTGGGATTCTGCCACACCGGTGCGAACGACTGGCGGTGAAGCGGGCAGGGGCCGTGCTCTCGCAGGGCAGCGAGGTGAAAGGGCGTGCTGTAGCCTTTGTTGGAGACGAGTCCGTAGGCGGGATATGTAGAGTCGAGTTCGGTCATCATGCGGTCGCGCTCGACTTTGGCGATGATGGAAGCGGCGGCAATCGAAGCGGAAAGCGCGTCTCCGTGAATGATTGCCTGCTGCGCGATATCACAGTCGAGGCGCATCGCGTCAATTAAAAGATGATCGGCTGCGGGTTGCAATTGGACGACGGCTTGATGCATGGCCACGCGCGAAGCTTGATAGATGTTGATCTCGTCAATGCGGGCGGCGTCAACGGAAGCGATGGCGATGGCGATGGAATGTTCACGAATTCGCGCGGCGAGAATTTCGCGGCGCTCGCGGGGAAGAAGTTTGGAGTCGCGCAGTCCTCGAATGCGATACGACCGATCGAGAATGACCGCAGCGGCGACGACAGGGCCGAAGAGTGAACCGCGGCCGACTTCGTCCACACCTGCAACCAGTTGTGCACCGGACTGCCATGCTTGCTTTTCAAATTTCAACGTGCAGCGCAACGTTTTAAGCAGCCGCATTTTTGCGGCAGCCGGAGACAGCGGCTTTTCCGGGGCGAGCTTGAAGTTTGTGGACACGAGATATGTTTCCCACCCTTTCGCAAAGAACGCGAAAGAATGGGGCACCCGCTTGCATCTTCGCGCATCTTGGGCCTGTGGAGCAAGGCGGAAAACTTTCCGAAAATAACCAAGTATTTTTTTTTGTGCTTCGCAGCAAGCAGGAAAGCCGTTTTGATTCTTTGACCTTCCCGGTACCTGGGGTCACCTGCGCCAGTGATGCACGGCACAGCAACTCCTTCCCGATTATGAGAACTTCTAATTGCGAGTGCCGGTTAGGAATTTGAAAAATATCGGTAAGAGGTTCCAGGGGGGAGCTGGTTTACCGGGCCGGCACTCATATCAGCTCGATAAGAAATGAGGTACCAAGGTCATGACGGAAACAGGGACTGCTCTCCAACGCGCAGAAGAAAAAATAATTGCGATCAAATCGGCCAATAATTTGTCCGAGCGCATTGATAAGGTGTTTGATGCAATTGCTAAACGAGCCTACGAAATGTTTGACAGCAAGGGACGCAGGTTTGGCCACGAAGTGGATGACTGGCTCAAAGCTGAAATGGAATTAGTGCATCCGGTGCATGTTGAAATCAATGAATCCGGAGAAAATCTGGAAATGAAGGCCGAAGTGCCGGGATTCAGCGAGAAGGAACTCGAAATCAGCGTCGAACCGCAGCGGCTGACGATTATTGGCCAGCGGGAATGCAATAAAGAGGAAAAGAAAGGCAAAACCCTCTATTCGGAAGCATGCTGCAACCAGGTTTTGAAGGTCGTAGAACTTCCCATGGCAATTAACACGGAGAAGGTAACAGCGACATTGAAAAATGGCATCCTCGAGTTGACGATGCCAAAAGCCGCAAAAGGCAAGACAATTGAAATTACACCCAGGGCCGCCTAACTCTTTCGGCCTTAACGTCGGGCGGGCAAATATGCTTGAGACATTTTGCCCGTCCGAATGATTTTGTATGATTTATCCTCCACGTCGCCAAAATTCAAAGGCGTGTCTTTATGAAGGCTTTGAAAGCAGGTGTTCTCTATTTCACCTTGGTCTTCGGGACGGGTTTCATACTTGGAGCAATTCGCATCCTGTGGGTTGTCCCGCGGATCGGCACAAGGATGGCTGAATTGCTGGAAGAGCCGATTATGCTTGTAATTATTATTGTTGCAGCAGGCTGGGTGATTCGCTGGCTACAATTAACGCCAGCTCTATCAAATCGGCTAGGGATGGGATGTATAGCTCTATTCCTAATGTTACTTGCTGAGTTCTCATTCATGTTGTGGGTTCGTGGCATATCCATCAGCGAATACCTTGCGCACCGCGACCCAATATCGGGGACAGTTTATTACGTGGAGCTTGGAGTTCTTTTTATCCTTCCATCCTTTATAGCCCGCGACATTGTACGATCGGAATCGACAGCTCCAAAGCTACACCCAGGCATCTCAATTCGGGGAAAGTTATGAAGGGATACTGCCTGGAGTCGCAAAACTGAGGCCGAACGGCATGTGTGTGTTTCCGTCGGCCTACCTGCGCTCGTAGTCAGACAATGTACGCTCACTTCTTTTCCGGTTGCGCGCCGGGCATATTATTCAGCGGTTTGCGCTGCTGCTCCCAAAGTTCGGGATGGGGCAGCGGCTTGCGGGGCATCATCTGGTCGCGCATGGCGGTGTTATAGACGAATATAGCTTCGACAACTGCGGCTTGCTGAAGGTCTGCGGGAATCAGACGCTCATAAACATCCATGTTGGTGTGGGCGCTGCGCGTTTCGTAATCGAGGGGTTCCTGAATAAATTGGAATCCGGGAAGGCCAACATCGTCGAAGGGCATGTGGTCGGTGCTGCCAGTGAGGCGCGCGCTGACGGTGGTGACATCAATATCTTTCAGCGGAGCAATCCACTGCTGGAAAATTGGAATCGCGGCATTATTTTCCTGCGCATAAATTCCGCGTAACTTGCCGCCGCCATTGTCAATGTTGTAGTAGGCGGAGAGCAGTTTGTGCTCAGGCTTAAGCGTCAATGGGCCGCCAGGTTTGCGAACAAACAGCGGAACATTTTGCTGCTCAGGTGTGTTCGAACGCGGGAAGCTGCCAAAGTGCGATGTTACGTAACCGTATGAACCGAAGAGGCCTTGCTCTTCGCCGCTCCAAAGTGCCGCGCGGATGGTCCGGCGCGGCTGGACATGCAACGCGGTGAGAATGCGCATGACTTCCATAGCAATGATGGCGCCGGCACCGTCGTCGGTGGCTCCTGTGCCGGCGATCCAGCTATCGAGGTGGCCGCCGACCATTACAACTTGATCTTTTAATTTAGGATCGGTTCCTGGAATCTCTGCGATCGAATCAAAGCCATGCTGGTGATCGCCGGTGAAAACTGTATCTACGTTCATTTCGATCGTGACCGGCACATTCGCGGCAAGCAGGCGCGAGACGCGGCCGTAGTTTTCAAGCGCCATTTTGGCGATGGGTAACGTGTTCGCGTGGTCGCGCTGATAAACGAACCAGCCCAGCGTCGGGCCGCCTATATCGTCATCGAGTGTACCGCTGGTGCAGCAACCGGGGACGACAATCGCGAGCGCTTTTTCATCTGCGACGAACTTGGCTTCTTTTACAAGAAAACCGACCTGCTTGTTGAATACATCTTCCATCTGATCCAGCGGCAGAACGTGCTGCGGCCCCAAATCCTGGTCGGTGTAGCCGAAATGGAAAATGTCCGCAAGCTGCTTGTCGTCGTAGCGTGTCAGCAGAGGCACATCCTGCTTGGTGATCTCAGGGACTTTGCCAAGGAACACGATCTTGCCGGCAAGTTTGCCTTTGTACTGATCCAGGTCTTTTTCTTCTTTGGCGACAACTGAAACTGCCGGCGCGGTGATGGCGCCGTTGGTTGACGGAGACCACGGTGTGGCTTGTGCGATGAAGATTGCTGTGTCCGGCGAGGCCATACGGATCCAGGTGTTGCGCTGCTGCCAGCCCATGCCGAACTCGCCCCAATCTTCCAGATGAACATTGGCGCAACCCATCGCCGTGAATTGCTGCTGCGTCCAGTCATAGGCGCGCTGCAAGTTCGGCGAACCAGTCAGGCGAGGGCCAATGCCGTCAAATAGTCCGGATGCGTATTCCATGATGTGCGAACGATGAAAGCCCTCATCACGGATTTGCTGGTACATATTCAGATCAATAGATTCACTGGCAGGTTGAGCTTGCGGCTCGGTTTTGGCGTCTGCGGCGTAGAGCGTGGCGCAGGCGACAAGCAAGAAGGCGATGGCAGAAAGACGAATGGGATGAGGCATGGCATCTCCGGATTGGGTCTGTTGCGACAAGTAGTTATACGCGCAAAAGAGTCGTTGGGTTCACTTCTAACCCAAAATAGACGAAGCCCCGATCCTTTGGTCAACATAACAGTTGTAAAGAATCAGGGCTTCGAATTTTGGTTACGAGCTTATTGGGCCAGGACAGCAGTAGCCAGTTCGCGGTCAACATCCTTCAAGCGGGCAGCTTTGCCTCGCAATCCGCGCAGGTAATAGAGCTTGGCGCGGCGGACTTTGGATGACCGGACAATTTCGACCTTGTCGATCACGCGCGAGCGCTCAGGGAAAATACGCTCCACGCCCTGACCGAAGCTCATTTTGCGGACGGTGAAGCTGGGTTGAGCGCCACGGCTGCGCGAAATGACGACGCCTTCGAAGGCCTGAAGGCGTTCTTTGTCGCCTTCTTTGATTTTGACGTGGACGCGGATGGTGTCGCCGGGAACAAACGCGGGAATCTCGGTACGCGTCGTTTTGGCCAATAGTTTTTGAATAATTTGGTTCTGCATAATTGTTTCCTCTTACCGAATATCGGTGTTTGTTTCTCCAGCTTTAATGCTTGCCAGTAATTTCTGGTCTTCCTTACTTAATGTTGCATCCTGCAAAAGATCTGGGCGATTGCGCCACGTTTTTTCTAGAGCTGTGCGCCTACGCCAGCGGCGAATCTCATCATGATTGCCGGACGCCAAAACCTCCGGAACCACCATGCCGCGAAAATCTGCGGGCCGGGTGTAATGTGGATAATCAAGCAATCCACCGGAACCGCACGTCGAATCCGGGCCATCGCCGTTTGCACTTTCGCGATGAGCCGTAAACGATTCCTGCTGCGTCGACGCTTCGTTCCCGAGTGCTCCGGGAATCAATCTCGTGACCGCATCAATAATCAGCGCTGTGCCAATTTCGCCGCCGCTCAGCACAAAGTCGCCGACGGAAATCTCGCGATCGGCGAGATATTGACCGACGCGTTCATCTACGCCCTCGTAGCGGCCGCAGATGAAAACGATTCGGCTTAGCCCGGCAAGCTCTTGCGCCACGGTTTGGTCAAATCGCCTGCCCTGCGCGGAAAGCAAAACTACACTTTCGCCTGCAGCACGGCGATCTCGCGCCGTGACGCCCAACGATTCTATACATTCAAAGATCGGTTCCGGCTTGAGGACCATGCCCTCGCCGCCGCCAAATGGGCGGTCATCTACAGTCTTGTGACGATCATGCGTAAACGCCCGCAGATCGTGCACTGCAATCTCCGCCAGACCAGCTTCCCGGGCCCGGCGGATAATGCCAAAATCCAGCGGTCCGCGGAAAAAATCTGGAAAGATCGTGACAATGTCGATCTTCATTTGGCGGACCTAAAATTAATTATTCCTGCGATTGCGCGCTTGCTGCTGTTTCTCTTCTTGCGTCAGCGGAGCATTCAATTCCAACATGCCTTCCGGCAACTGCATCACAATTTTCTTGTGATCGAGATCCACTCTCTTGATATACGCCTCAGCGTAAGGAATCTCATGCCGCGTACCGCCCGACTTCACAATCAGAAGCGGCGCTTCACCGGCGCCGAACTGAACATCTTCCACTTTGCCGATTTCGCGGTCACCATCGAACAGTATGCATCCGGCGAGATCGCTAATGTAAGTCCAGCCCGCGTCTAAACTTGCCCGCTCAGTCTGCGGGACCTGCAACTCACACTTTAAGAGAGTTTCCGCATCGTTGATGGAATCAATATCAACGAACTTCAAAACCAAGCCGCCTTTGTGCGGCCAGAAACTTTCTACTTCCAACTCGCGGCGCTTTGCATCTTCTCCCAGCGCCCACAGTTTCATGCCTTCATGAAACCGGTCGGGAACATCGCTGTGAACTTCTACTGCGACTTCGCCATGCCGTCCCTGCGTTTTCACAACGCGGGCGAGAGTAATGAACGCAGCCGTTTCTTTTTCTGTAAAACTCGCCACCAAACCTACTCGAGAATCTCCAACTCATAACGCTTGTTGGTTTTCATGCTTGCTGCGCGCAACAAATGACGCAAAGCTCTCGCTGTCCGTCCCTGGCGGCCGATGATCCGGCCCATGTCATCTTCGGACACAGTCATTTCGAGCACAATTTCGCCGTCTTCGTCGAACGATTCGACCAGGACTTCCGCTGGCTTTTCCACCAGAGCTTTGGCGGCGTGCTCCATTAAAGCCACCATGTTGGACGATTGCTCACTCATAAGATTTACCTGGGCGATTTCCTCGGTGTGCTGAAAATGACGATTACGACGCAGCCGTAGCAGCGGGTACCGGCAGCTTCAAAATCTTGCCCACGCGGTCTGACAATTGGGCGCCTTTAGAAACCCAGTAGTCAATCCGTTCACGCTTGAGCTCAAAGCTGGCAGGGCTGGTGCGGGGATTGTAAATGCCCACTACTTCCACCGGACGGCCATTGCGCGCGCGTTCCTTCTCAATCACCACTACGCGATAATGCGGTTGTTTTCGCGCACCCACGCGCGACAGACGAATCATTAACACAGAGCTTGTTTCCTTTCCTATTCCCTACGGGAGGGGTGAGACAAACCATTATTATGCCGTAATTTAGCGGGAATGGCAAACCAGAAATAGCAGGCGGCTAAGTCGTTGCTAATGCTGCAAGGATATCGGCAGGTTCGGGGCGATTCGCATAGTCGGCATTGGCCGAGGCATAGACGACCGTGCCCTCGCGGTCGAGAATGTAGGTCGCCGGAATGGGAAGTTCCCAGCCTTCATCTCCATTGGCGAAGGGCAAATTGACGAAGGCGCTGCGGTACACCTGGCGCTGTTCGTCGGGGACGCTATAGACAAGGCCGAAGTGCCGCGCGACCTGATTGCCGGCGTCGCTGAGCAGGGGAAAGCGCAGCTTGTGCTGATCGGCCATAAAGAATGATTGCTTCACTGTCTGCGGAGAAATGGCCACCAGCGCCGCTCCTGCTTTCTGAATTTCGGGCGCGATCAGATTCATGGCCTCAAGCTGACCGACGCAAAACGGACACCAGCGTCCGCGAAAGAAAATTATTACGATTTTGGTGTGATCAATAAAAAGCCGGGCGGAAGAAACTAGCTTGCCGTTGTGATCTTGCAGCTCGAAGCTTGGTGCGGGTACGCCGACAGGCAATGTTCGTTGCGCGATATTTTCCGATTGCAACCGCTCAACTGTGCGCGCATGAATCGCCTGAATTTCCGCCGGAACATATTTGGCAATGAGGGCTTTGCGCTCGGCGAAAATTTCCCCCAGGGGACGAATGGCCGTTGCTGGACTCGACTCTTCGAGGGAACGCCATTTCATTTCAAATCACTTGTCATCTCAAATCACTTGTCATCCTGAGCGAAGTTGTCGTGCGCTTGGCGCACGAAGAAATAGTCGAAGGACCCCTTGTAAATTCAACAATGGCAGCGGCACGTCAAGGAGTTGCTGTCTCTACATGCCCGGAAATTTCATGCCAGCGAGTTTTCGTCCAAAGCTGGCTTTGCCCATGTCTTTGAACATCTTGCGCATCTGAGCATATTGGCGAAGCAAATTATTTACTTCTTGGACCGAGGTTCCCGAGCCACGAGCAATTCTCTTTCTGCGGCTGCCATTGATGACTTCATGATGATGGCGCTCGTGCGCGGTCATCGAACTGATAATGGCCTCGATGCGGCCAATCTGCTTTTCATCCACTTTGTCGGCGTGCTTCTGCATTCCGGCGAATGGCCCAATGCTGGGCAACATGCCCATGATGTTCTTGATCGATCCCATCTTCTTGACCTGTTGTAGCTGGTCGCGAAAATCTTCCAGCGAAAAGCCATCTCCGCTGAGCGCCCGCGAAGCCATCTCCTGCGCTTTTTTCTTGTCAACATTCTGTTCGGCGCGCTCAATCAGCGAAAGAATGTCGCCCATGCCGAGGATGCGGGAAACAATGCGATCGGGATGGAAGGGTTCCAGCGCATCGTACTTTTCACCCACGCCGATGAATTTAATCGGCTGACCGGTGACTTGGCGAATGGATAAAGCCGCGCCGCCGCGAGCATCGCCGTCCATCTTGGTTAATACAACTCCGGTCAAAGACAGCTTCTTGTGAAATTCATCAGCCGAGCGGACGGCGTCCTGCCCGGTCATGGCATCCGCAACGAACAAAATCTCTGACGGATTCAGTATCTTCTTCAACGACTGCATTTCGTCCATCAGTTGGTCATCAATATGCAAACGGCCGGCGGTATCCACGATCAGCACATCCGAGCCAGAAATCATGGCTTCGCGCTTCGCTTCTTTGGCCAGACGTTCGACGGTCGCTGTGTTGGCTTCAACGTTGGAGCCTTCGTAGATGTTGGCTTTAATCGCATGCGCTACAACTTTTAATTGCTCACGCGCCGCGGGGCGATAGACGTCCACCGAAACCAGCAAGGGCCGATGTCCGCCATTTTTCAACCAATTCGCCAGCTTGCCGGAAGTTGTCGTCTTACCAGACCCTTGCAGGCCTGCCATGAGAATGACGGTCGGTGGCTGCGAGGCAAACTTCACCCTAGCCGTATCGGTGCCAAGCGTGGCGACTAATTCGTCGCGGACAATCTTAATGACCTGTTCACCGGGCGAAAGGGAAGTGGCCACTTGTTGGCCAACCGCCTTTGCCTGGATGTGGTCAATCAGTTCTTTGACGACCTTGAAGTTGACGTCAGCTTCAAGCAGGGCCAGCCGAAGTTCACGCAAGGCTTCGCCGATGTTCTCCTCAGTGAGAACGGCTTGCCCACGCAGGGTTTTGAACGCGCGTTGTAGTTTTTCTGAAAGATTCTCAAACATAGCGAATCTCTTATTTTAGCAGCCAGAGAAGGAAAACCCTGCGTGCGGCTTCCTCATGATCGCCAAAACGCTCAGGATCGAAGAAAATTTGAGAATGGTTTCGGCAGAGAATTCTTAGCAGGCAAAGAAAACCGGCGCCAGAACATTCCAGCGCCGGACTCTTGTAACAATTTGTTCTTGTTGTGAAATCTACGGAGTGGTTCCGTAAATCGCATAAGCGCTCTGGGTGCCTGTGAAGGTTTCCCAGACATTGCCGTTTCCGGTGGAAGCAAACGCAACTGTTCCCTGGCTGCCGTTGTAGGTTTGATCCCACACGCCATACAGAGTCTCTGAAGCGTTGTCCCAGCCGACCACGACCCAATACTGCGTGCCAGCCGTTACCTTGATGCCAGCTTTGTCAACCACGGTCGCGAGGGTGCAGCAAGTGCCAAAGTTGGCGATGTTGGTTGCATTCCATACCTTGATTGGTTTGCCGGGCAATCCGCTTGCATCCGTAAAGATGGCGACTGCAAACGTGTTTGCACCTTCAACGTATCCCAATCCAAGTTGAAGACCCTGGATTGTGGAGTCCGCTGCCGGCGTGTAAGGCTGCGCGATCGCTTGATCAAAACCAAGCGCACTCTGCGGGCCTGCAATCGTCCAACCTTGGTTTCCGTTGTAAGCGTTATTCTTCGGGCCGAGGTTGCTGTAAAGAACGCTTACGCCCGGCGGCGGAGCAGGGGCCTGGTGAACGATATTCGAGCCCTTGGTGATGGACTGATGAGGCTTAACCTCTGCAGCGAATAGGCTGCTGGCGAGGGTGAGAAGAGCAATGCAGAACAACGTACGGGGGACTGCTTTGGTATTCATCTTTCCTCCTGGGGTTTAAACAAACTGCGATTCCGGTAGCGCCTCGATTTTCGCAGCGGGACATCTCAGAGAACTGTGAACATCGTGCGAAACCTGTCTCGCAGGAATGGCACGAATTCTACAACGATTCTGCGCTGCGTCAAGAGGAAACGAGCGCGGGAAGCCGTTTTTCGAGGATATCTTTTTGAATACCCAAAAGACACGAAGTTGCAAAATTATGCACACACTTGTTTCGCTTTATATTTACGAATAAAAGCGCCGGGTATTCTCAGGCACTCGACATTTTCAACTCGTCATGCGAAGAGCTTGCCAGCCGCAAGCACGGTATTGCAATGGATGGTGACCGTGTCTTCTACGTGCCGGGCATATCCGCCCGCATAAGTCACCATCACTGGAATGTTCTTTGCCCGGGCTACGCGAAATACCAATTCGTCTCGTTTCTTGAGTCCTTCAATGGTGAGCGCCAGTCCACCGAGTTGATCTTCTTTATACGGATCAGCTCCTGCGATATAGCAGATCAAGTCTGGCGAAAATTGCCGCAATCCGGAACTGAGAGCATTGTCGAGCCATGAAAGGTAGGCGTTATCGCCGATACCGTCGGGCAAGTCCATGTCTATGGAGGATGGCGGCTTGTAAGAGGGATAGTTGTTCTGTTGATGTAGCGAGATGGTGAAAACGCCGGTCGAGCTTTGCAGAGATCGTTGCACGATTGGATTTGAAGGCAGCACATCAGCGTTTGCCTTTGCTCCAGCAAAGATTGCTGCGGTCCCGTTGCCTTGGTGCACGTCGCAGTCCACCGTCATTGCACGATCGATCTTTTTATCGCGCTGCATCGCGCGGATGGCGACGGCGACGTCATTGATCATGCAAAAGCCCTCGCCATGGTCGGGAAAAGCATGATGGAATCCTCCGCCGATGTTGATGGCGATTTTGTCTTTGAGGGCGCATTGTGCAGCGAGTATGGATCCACCTGCCGCCAGCCAGAACGCCCGCACTAATTCCGGCGAGAAGGGAACTTCCAACTGCATTTCTTCGCGTGGCGAAAGCGTGCCAGTTTTCAGCTTGCGAACATATTCCTGCGTATGGACGAGAAGAATGTCTTCGTCAGATGCACGCTGCGGCTTAAGAAAATCACTCACGGCGGCAACATTTGTTTCAATCAGCCTGTCATGAATACGGCGATACTTCTCCGCCGGAAACACATGCGCGCCAATCGGCAGGTAATAATCCTCGCTGTAGATGAGCTTGAAGGGCAGCATGCGCGATTAGCTCGCTACGTGTGCTTTTTCTTTACTGGAGCTGGCGTCACAATAGCTCTTCTTATCGGCACAATCGCACCCTTCGACGGGTCTGCCGCCGCGCTGGCGCGCGACAGCACTTCTTCTTGAATGTATTTCACGAAATCCTGAATTTGGCGCTGCATTTCTTCCATGCGCTCGCGCATTTGCAGAATGATCGCCATCCCGCTAATGTTCACGCCCAAATCGCGGGCCAGCGACAAAATAAATTCCAAGCGCTGCAAATCTTCGTCGGTGTAAAGGCGGGTGTTGCCTTCGGTGCGCGATGGTTTGAGCAGACCTTCGCGCTCATACAATCGCAGCGTCTGCGGATGGATGCCATACATCTCAGCGACCGCCGAGATCATGTATGCGCCTTTGGATTTCCGCTTAGTCACCGTTTTGCCTCATTTATGATTCTAGAGCATTCCGCTGATTTCTCGCGAACTTCGCCAAACCCAACTCGCTTATTTGCATCCAAGTGGCGGAGGTTCAATCGTGGACGAAAATAATACCGTAGATGTCATAAAAGATCTCATCGAGACCTGCCGCGATGGCCAAAAAGGCTATCAAGATGCCGCTTCGCATGTAAAGCGGCCCGATCTCAAGACGCTTTTTTATGAAGAGGGTCTGCAACGGGGACGATTTGCGGAAGAACTGCAAGCTGAACTCCTGCATCTCGGCAAGAAAGATGAAAAAGTCTCCGGTTCGGTAGGAGGCACTCTTCATCGCGCGTGGATTGATACGAAGGTTGCCTTGGGTGGAGGAGACAAGACGATTCTGGAATCAATCGAATCCGGCGAAGATTCTGCCAAAGAGTCGTACAAGAAGGCTCTTGCAGCGCATCTGCCGGCAAATATCGCAGACATGGTTCGCCGTCAGGCCAATTCCGTGCAGCAGGCGCATGACAAGATCAAAGCTCTGCGCGATGAAGCGCGAGCCGCCTGATTACCTTAAACAAAAAGGGACCGGAACTCCGGTCCCTTATATTTATTTGCCTTTGAATCTTTATTCCTGAGGCTGTGGTGTCTGCTCGCTTACCGCCCAGCCTTCCGGTTTCAGCAGACGATTCACTCCGTAAGCCACCACACCCAAGCCGATCAGGATCGCTCCGAACTCCAGTGAACTCATGTTCCATACGGATTCGTGTTCGCTATGAATCAAATCGAAGGCCAGCATCAGCACCGGCGGAACGCCAATAGCAAATGCGCCGAAAATTCCACCGGGGACGCGGAATGGCCGCTTTAGCTCTGGCTCACGAACGCGCAGAACCGCCAATGCCGCGAACTCAAGGCCGAGGCTGAGCCCGTAAATCAGAATGTCGAGCGTAATCAGCCGCTCAAAACCGAGCAGCAGGCACGGCGCCCATAAAATCGCCAGCGCGATAATCGAGACCCAGGGCGCTCGCGACTTTGGATGCAGCTTGGCAAAAATTCCCGGCAACATGCCATCCTGCGCCATCGCCAGGGGCAACCGAGAGTAGCTCATCACCAGCGCATTGAACATACCGAAGGCGCTGATCATTCCACCGAGCACGACCGCGACGCGGAGCAATGGGCCGCCGAGCAATCCGGCGATCTCTGCCCATGATCCGGTTTCCCACGCGGAGGCTGGCAGCTTGGTCATCCACATCGCGCCAAACGGCAGCATGTAGCTCAGCGCAACGATGCACACTGCAACCAGCATCGCACGCGGATAAGTTCGCTGCGGGCGTTCGACTTCCGTGGCAATCGTCGAGGCGTTATCCCATCCCATGTAATTCCACATGCAGATGAGTAATCCGCCGAGAATATCCACGTTGGAGGTCGTCGGTTTGGTCACAGCATTGGCCAGCGCACCAAACTTAAAGGGCGCGAGCAGCACAATCGCTGCGAATGGCGCGGACAGCGCGAAGAACATCCACAATGAAGTTGTCGAAACAACTTTCACGCCCGCGATATTTAAAATCGCGCACATAGCAATGACGGCAATCCCCACCACTAAACCCCGATGATTTTCCTGGAACCAGGGGAACATCGTCGTCAAATATGTGACAAACAGCGTCGGGTAAATCGCCATGTCGAAAATGGACGCAACCAGCGAAAGCCATGCTTCCTGAAATCCCCAGAAATTGCCCATGGCGCGGCGCACCCAGGCGTAATAACCGCCCTCGTAGGGCAGTGCGCTCGAGAGTTCACCGATCATGAATGCAGTGGGTAGGCTCCAGAGAATCGGAGTGAGCAGCAGAATCAGAATCGCTTTCCCGTATCCCGCGCCGTGGACGATATCTTCGGTCCCATATGTTCCGCCTGACACCATAAAGAAGGTGGCGGCGACCAGGGGCCAAAGCGTGAGGCGAACCGATTTTTTCCGGTTAGGTACTGCGGTGAGAGCGGGGGGATTCTCTGTGATCTGTTGTGGCGCGCTAGCTGTTGCCAATTTCTATGGCTTCCTCCTCAAGCGACTCACTCTCGCCGCCTCGTCTCCCTTGAAAGGTTCAACGTCTCGAGGCTCCCGGCTGACAGCGATTTCCGGACATTGCGGCTAAGTTAGTTCGCAATTAAGAGATTACGGGAATTTTCCACAGATGCAAGAATTTTTTGGAGTTCAGAGGAAATTTTTATGGTGAGGCGAGGGTACGGAGGTAACACTCGCAAACTTTGAACCACAGAGGATCACAGAAAAATTCTAGATTTTGCCTCTGCGATCCTTCGTCACCTCTGTGGTTAAAGACTTTTTAGACTCAAGCATTGCGTTCTGATTTCTACATGGCTATGATGCCGCCAACGCATGGAGGCGTCTATGAAAACAAACCTGTGGAAGTTTTCAGTAGTTTTTTTCGTTGTTCTCGCCGCGGCATTTGCCCAAAATGCTTTTACCCCTGATCAAATCAAGTGGGGGCCCCCACCGCCGTTCGTAAACCCCGGCGCTCAACTCGCAGTTATCGAAGGCAATCCTATGGGCAGTTCCGGAGACTACACTGTGCGCTTGAAAATGCCGGACGGCTACAAGCTTGCGCCGCATTGGCATCCAACGCGCGAGAACGTCACTGTAATTTCAGGAAGTTTTAAAGTCGGCATGGGAGACAAGTTTGATGCCGCGAAGATGAATCTCTTCCCAGCAGGTAGCTTTGCTTATCTCGATCCCGATATGCATCACTACGCGATGGCTGTCGGAGAAACTATTGTCCAAGTTCACGGCATGGCGCCGTTGCAATTCAACTACGTCAATCCGGCGGACGATCCAAGTAAGAAATAATTGGAGAAGATTAAGCGAGGGCGCGGAGTTCGCTGGGAAGAGAAATTTATTTTTCTCAGCGCTCTCAGCGTCCTCGGCAGTAAGAATATTCTCAGACGTCCTTCCACAACTCTGCCCGGGGATCCTCCGGGTTCAGCTTGGCCAATTCCCGCATTAGCTCTTTGGTTTTTTCGTCGCGCGGCATGGGAACGACGATTTTGATTTCGACAATCTCGTCTCCGCGCACACCATCTTTCGTCGCCGACGGTACGCCCTTTTCGCGAAGTCTCAGCTTTTGTCCTGATTGCGTTCCCGGCGGAATCTTCAACTGCGCCCGTCCATCGATCGTGGGCACTTCAACCTTCGCGCCCAGAGCCGCCTCAGTCACATTCACTGGAACGGTCAGCCGAATATCATCTCCATCACGCTGAAAAGTCGGATGGCTCCCCGCGCGGATAATCACGTAAAGATCGCCAGCCGTCCCGCCGCGTACTCCGGCGTTGCCCTTGCCACCCAGGCGGATGCGTTGCCCATCGCGCGTTCCAGCTTTAATGCGCACTTCCAAAGGATCGGTTTTGCCCAGAGTTCCCTCGCCATGGCATGTCGGACAGGTAGAAATATTCTTTCCCGTCCCATGGCAACGTGGGCAGGTCACATTGAACTTCATGCGCCCTCCCGTCTGCGTCACTTGACCAGAGCCCTTGCACTCGGGGCACGTTCCTGCTCCCTCAACAAATCCCTGAGTATGGCAAGTCGGGCACGCATCCCGCCGTGCGATGTTCAACTTCATCACGCCGCCGCGAATCGCCGTCCAGAAAGGGACATCCACCTGATATTCGAGATCCGAACCCGACTCAGGCCCTTCTTCAGCCGCTGCGCCACGTCCTCCGCCAAACATGCCGGAGAAGATATCTTTAAATCCCCCGCCGCTGCTCTGCCGTTGCTGCGCCCGCCCTCCTCCTTCGAAGAGATCAGAGAAATCAAACCCACCGAAGTCGAAGTTGACGTTCTGTCCGCTGCCGCGAGGCGGCGCTTGTCCACCGGGAAATCCTCCTCCTGCGAACCCTCCCGAGCCTCCACCAGCTTTGGCATAAGCCTCGGCGGTCGCCGGATCGATATTGTCGGAATAAAACCCGACCTGGTCGTAGATCTTGCGCTTCTTCGGATCACTCAGAACTTCGTTGGCCTCGGAGATGGACTTGAACTTCTCCTCCGCCGCCTTGTCCCCGGGATTGACGTCTGGATGGTACTTCCGCGCCAGCTTGCGGAAAGCCTTGCGAATATCATCCGCCGACGCGGACTTCTTCACGCCGAGAATGCCGTAATAATCTTTTTGAGTGGTCGTTGCCATTACTTTCCACCACCTGAGATCAGAGTGGGCTTGTCTTCAGGCGGAATTGGCCTTTCACTTGACGACTGTTTGCTTCCCTTTCGGTTCCTGCGGGATGGGAGCTTTCCGCCAAATTCGTCGAGATAATAATTATAGATGTCGTCGTCCGAAGGAATTTCTAGCTTTCCTGTTTTCTTCTGCGAGATTTTCTCAACCTTACGGATCAGCCACACGAAGTCATCATAAAAGGTCGGGTCGTCATACTGCTGATATTCGATCACCCGCCTTGCGTCATAATAAGTTGGCACCGCCCAAGCGCCGAAGGAATGCCAGACATCATAAGCACGGAGATGGCGTTTTCGAACGAGAAAGCCCACATGCTCAAAGAAGTCCAGTACTTTATATAACTCCGACGGCGCATCGTCATCCCTAAGAACCTTCAGGCGTCCTTGGCCCAGCCTTTGCTTAGCGAGCTCCTTCCGGTATCCGAGGAATTCGGACGAATCGAAGCTATCGATTTGCTTTTCCAGATTGGTGATTTTCGCAAGACCACGTTGGATCAGAATCTGTACGACCGTGAAGACCAACGCTACTGCGGCAATGATAGCCAATGCGAATGTGCTCGCCGCGCTTACAGCCTGCCATGTCTCAGGTGCTACCATCATCATAAGCTGTCCTTGGGCGGTTTCTTATGCGCATGCACAATCCACCTCATCCCGGGCAAGTATTGCGGGATTATCTTGGCGAGATTTCCGTTACCCAAGCAGCCCGCCACTTGCGGATCACGCGCGCCAGTTTGTCCCGCATTCTGAACGGCAGCGCTGGCATCTCCGCCGAGATGGCCCTCCGGTTATCGGAAGCAATCGGCACCAGCCCTGAACTTTGGCTGGGGATGCAGTCCCAGTATGAACTCTGGCGGGCTTCACGTCGCAAACGCCCTCATGTGTCGCGTCTGGCCATCGCTGCGAAAGTAGCGGGTTAAGCCTCTCGACCTCACCAATCACATAATCGCGTGCGTTGCCTTTTTTCGTTCTCCACCGCGGTCATCCACATACACCGGAATTCTTTGAATGCCCGTATCGCTGGGCTCAAACAAATACCAGCGTCCTTCATCATCTACAAAATGTAAGAAATATGCCTGTCCGTTCACTTCAAATTGCATGATACCCACCTCCGAACCCGACTTCTTCAATCAAAAAAACGCCAACCATGAAACGGCAGGGGCGTTTTCACGCCCCTGCTATTGCCGAACTTTAAAACTCGGGCGGGCGAGGGCGCCCGCCCCACACATTATTTGTTCTCGACGTCCACGTACTCGGCGTCAATTACCCCTTCATCCTTCTTCGGTTCAGAGGCGTTGCCACCCGCTTGCGGACCCGCTCCAGCCGCGCCCGGTTGGGCTTGGGCTTGAGCCGACTTGTACATCTGCTCTGCCAGCTTGTGCGAAGCCTGGGTCAGCGTTTCGCGGGCCTTGTCCATGGTGGCTTTGTCGTTCGACTCGAGTGCTTTCTTCGCATCGGCAATTGCGTTTTCGACATCGCCCCGCTCCGAACCGGAGATCTTGTCTCCCTGTTCGCGGAGCATCTTCTCCGTGCCATAGACCATCGAGTCGAGCTGGTTCTTGGACTCGATCTCTTCCCGCTTGGCTTTGTCTTCGGCGGAGTGAGCGTCGGCTTCCTTCGCCATCTGCTCCACTTCCTCTTTGCTCAGACCTGAAGACGATGTAATCGTAATCTTCTGGTCCTTGCCCGTGGCCGTGTCCTTCGCCGTGACATTCAAAATGCCGTTCGCGTCAATGTCAAACGTCACTTCGATCTGCGGCACGCCGCGTGGCGCTGCCGGAATTCCGGTCAAGTGGAACTTGCCCAGCGTTCTGTTCTGGCTCGCCATTGGCCGCTCGCCCTGCAACACGTGGACTTCGACCGTCGTCTGGCTGTCCGCCGCCGTGGAGAAAGTCTCCGTCTTGCGCGTCGGAATGGTCGTGTTCCGCGGAATCATCGGCGTCGCTACGCCACCGAGAGTCTCGATGGATAATGACAGCGGAGTCACGTCGAGCAAGAGCAGGTCTTTCACGTCGCCCGTGAGCACGCCGCCCTGAATCGCCGCGCCAACCGCCACGACTTCGTCAGGATTCACGCCCTTGTGGCCTTCTTTTCCGAACAACTCCTTCACCAGCGCTTGAATGCGCGGCATACGAGTCTGTCCGCCAACCAGCACGACTTCATCAATCTTGCTGGCATCCACGCCCGCATCCTTCATGCACTGCTTGCAAGGTCCAACCGAGCGCTGGATGATGTCTTCCACCATCGCTTCGAGCTTGGCGCGGGTCAGCTTCACAACCAGGTGCTTCGGACCGCCCGCATCCGCGGTGATGAAGGGGAGGTTGATTTCCGTCTCCATCGTGGTCGAAAGCTCGATCTTCGCTCGCTCAGCCGCATCACGCAGACGCTGCAAAGCCATTTCGTTGCCCTTGCCGCGCAGGTCGAGGCCTTCGTTCTTCTTGAACTCGCCAATCAACCAATCGACAATCTTCTGGTCGAGGTTGTCGCCGCCCAAATGCGTATCGCCGTTGGTGGCTTTGACTTCAATAACGCCTTCGCCGACTTCCAGAATGGAGATGTCGAACGTACCGCCGCCGAAGTCATAAACCGCAATCGTCTCATCCTTCTTCTTGTCGAGACCATAAGCCAACGCTGCTGCCGTGGGCTCATTGATGATGCGCTTTACGTCGAGTCCGGCAATCTGCCCGGCGTCTTTGGTCGCCTGGCGCTGCGCGTCGTTAAAATACGCAGGCACCGTGATGACCGCTTCGGTCACTTTCTCGCCGAGGTAATCTTCCGCGGCCTTCTTCAACTTCTGTAAAATCATCGCGGAGATTTGCGGCGGGGTGTACTCCTTGCCCTGCGCCACAACCGCGACGTGGTCGCCCGACTTCACGACCTTGTAGGGCACCATCTTGATCTCTTCCTGCACTTCATCGAAACGGCGTCCCATAAACCGCTTAATCGAATAAACGGTGTTCTCGGGATTGGTAATCGCCTGCCGCTTGGCCACCTGGCCAACCAGCCGCTCGCCGGATTTGGTAAAGCCGACGACCGAAGGCGTGGTTCGCCCACCTTCTTCATTTGCAATAACCTTGGGCTCTCCACCCTCCATAACCGCCACGCAGGAGTTGGTGGTTCCCAAGTCAATTCCTATAATCTTGGCCATAATTGGCTCCTCCTGAAACTGTTAAGTGCTTTATAATCAGTGCACTTATGATTGCGCTCAGGACTATCCTAAGACCTGAGTGAATCGTTGTCAATGTTTAGATGCGGAAGAAAACAGGAGGATGCGAGGGGGCTACAAAAAAGTTGGATATCTCAGGGGCCGGGAAGGGCAAGGCTTCAGCCGTGCGGAAAGGCCGGCAAATCAATGTTCTACGCCGGCGAAAGGCGCAACTACCGGCAACTCCGGGACGGCGGGCCAAACGAGGTCAATTTCTCTTTTGGGTTCTCGCTTTTGCTCATGGTAACTCCTATTTACCGGCAGGTACGCACATGGGTGCGCAATCGAATTTCGCAGGCTTATCCGGCATAGCTAAAGCCATGCCATGTATTTTAAGGATTTATTCGAAGCTGACGGTGAAATCTGCGTTGACGGGCGTTTGCCCGCCGCTTTCTTGGGAGCTGGCGAAAACCAGGTAGTATTTTTGCGCTTCGAGCAGCGTCGAGTGGAGAGTCCAGTCAATTGCGCCGCCACTCGAACCTTCGCTTGAAAAAGTCGCATTGGTTGGATGGTGATGGCTGAACGCTTCGTACTCTCGCGCATTCATTAAAAGCACGTCAACATTCTTACCTGCGTCTTCGGTGTGGAATTTTCCATGAATATGAGGATGGAGCGAATGCGGCGGCACAATGAAGGGAAACTTTTCGTACGTCGTCACAACGAAGCTTTGGTGAACGAGCGACTCCGCGGGAGTGCCAACCACACCAGCCGCGCGATCGAGAGCCGAGAGTGTTCCGTTGGCAGCAGGGGTTGGAGCAGGCTTGGCGTCGTTGGCATCGTCAGTCGGCACGGCAGTATCGGGCATAGCCAGCGCCGCATCGTTCGCATGCTGCGCAGCGGCAGAGGCCAGAGGCCCGATAGCTTTAATACTCGCCGCATCTTTTAGTTCCGGGCCGATCGCATCCGCGTTGGGAGAATGAGCTTGCGCAGGCTGTGCGGCAGCTTTTTCCTGCTGACGCCAAAACGGTTTCCATGTATTCAGAGATTGCAGAGAAATGTAAGCGCCGAACAAGAGAAGAAGCAGGCCGCCAACTAGGCCGACAGATTTGCCAAGCATACGACTCCTTAAATCTTTACAGAGTGGATGCAATTAGTCTGCTAAGGAGCTAGAGGGCGCGGCAAGTTACGGGCGTAATCCGAGGTTTTTTGCGTTAGGCCGCGCTAATCATATTTTTCGTACAGGATGGATTTTCTGTCCCAGCCCAGCGATTTCAGTAAATCGCGGTTCGCTTTCACCATCTTGTCGAGGCCGCAGATGTAGGCGTGCATATCGGAACGTCCGGCGGCGATGTCGGGGACGTGCTCTTGCACATAGCCGCGAAGGCCGGCCCAGCGTTCGTCTCCGCGACTGAGCGTGGGCAAATAACGAAATTTTTCGTGCCTCTCGGCGAGGTCGAGAAATTCCTCGTGATAGTAAATATCTTTTTCCGTGCGATTGCCGAAAATCAGAGTCATAGATTTATTTTGGTGGCGAGTGGAATCCGCCAGCAGCCACTGCAAGATGCCGCGAAAGGGAGCGATGCCGGTGCCCGTGGCAATGAAAAGAAGATCGCGCATCGGCGGACGCAAAATGAAATCACCAAACGGTCCCTGACACTCGATTTCGCCGCCTTCGGGTAAATCGCAAAGAAAATTCGACATGAATCCGTTTTCGACGCGATTGAGGCAAAGCGCGAAGCGATTGTTTTCACCCGGCGGCGAGGCGATGGAGTAGGCGCGCGTGATTTCCTCGCCATCGGCCTTGCGATGCTTGAAAGAAAGCCATTGTCCGGCGACAAAGCCGAAGCGGGGAAGATCTTTCATCTCAAATTCCAAGTGCTTGGTGTAATCGGAGAGTGGCAAAGTGCGGACCAAACGAGCTGTATAAGTTTTGAATTGAGGCATGATTGTGTTTGTCATTGTATAGATGACGCCAAGACAAGGAAGGAAGCTACGCTGTGCTATGCTGACGGCGTTCTTTCACCACCGTGAGGTTCGTATGAGATTTCGTTCCATCGTCTTTTTGACTGGAGTGGTTCTCTTATTGTCAATTCTGTCTGCTGCGCAATGCCTCATCCAGCGCGCAACTTATGGAGCAGGATTCAACATGGCGGACGTGACGGCGCGCGTGCAATCCATGGCCCCCGGCGGACAGCTGAACTTTCGCGTAAGCAATTCGGTTTTTGGCGATCCTGCGCCGGGAATGAAAAAGATTTTTCAGCTTACTTGCGGCGACTGGCGCGGACGCAATCACACTTATCACTATCGCGAGGGCGATGTAGTGGCGATGGCTATAGTTGCTACAAACTATTACCCCGGCGGAACCTGGAACCGGCCAAATCCAGCGTATCAAGGCTTGCGCATTATTGAAGCGACTTATGGCCACCGGCACAAAGTCCGCGATGTGACCGACCGGCTGAACGCCATGATTCGCGGCCCGGTTCTGACCTTTCAGGTGACAAACGTTGTGATGGGCGGCGATCCCGCGCTGGGACAAAGCAAGACACTATCGGTGTATTACGTTGTGAATGGACGGAGAGCGCACCGCACCTGGCCCGAGGGCGCGACGGCAAATATTCCTTAATTACTCGACCGTGACGGACTTCGCCAAATTTCTTGGCTGGTCCACATCGCATCCGCGGCGGACGGCGATGTGATAGGCGAGCAGTTGCAGCGGAACAATTTCCAGAATCGGCGCCAACTCTTCCGGTGCGGCAGGAATATAGAGCACGTGATCGGCGGCATCTTTGATTTCTTCGTCGCCTTCGGTGGCAATGGCGATCACCCTTCCCGATCGCGCTTTTACTTCCTTGAGATTTGACATCGTCTTCTCATAGCGAATCATGGAAAGCTCGCTCTTGGGATCGCGTGTGGCAATAATGACGACTGGCAAATTCTCATCAATCAGCGCATTAGGCCCATGCTTCATCTCCCCTGCGGGATAGCCCTCGGCGTGAATGTAAGAAATTTCTTTCAGTTTGAGTGCGCCTTCCAGTGCGATGGGATAGTGTATGCCGCGTCCCAGAAAGAGAAAATCGTGCGCGCGAACATACAGCTTGGCCAACTCTTCGCATTGTTCGTCGCGAGTGAGAAGCTGCTCAAGTTTGGCCGGCATGCGGGTGAGTTCATAGACCGCTTCCGTCGCCTGCTCTTTGCTCATCGCCCCACGAACCTGTGCGAGATACAGAGAAAATAAATAAAGCGCAGTGAGCTGTGCCGTGAATGCTTTTGTCGAGGCCACGCCAATCTCCGGTCCGGCGTGAGTGTAAATCGTTCCCGAAGCTTCACGCGTGATCATCGAACCGACCACGTTGCAAATGGCCAGCGTTTTGGAGCCTTTAGCTTTGGCTTCGCGCTGCGCTGCAATCGTGTCGGCGGTTTCGCCGGATTGCGAAATCACGACTGTAATTTCGTCGGAGCCGACAATCGGATCGCGATAACGCCACTCACTGGCATAATCGACTTCCACCGGAACCCTCGCCAGGCTTTCAATCATGAACTTGCCGGCGAGTCCCGCGTGCCAGCTCGTGCCGCACGCTTCTATGTTGATTTTCTTCGCCGCTTTGAATTCGGCTTCGCTGATCTGCATTTCATCGAGGAATACTTGTCCGGTTTCCTGCGAAATGCGGCCCAACGTGGTGTCGCGGACCGCACGCGGCTGCTCGTAAATCTCTTTGAGCATGAAGTGCTTGAAGCCGCCCTTTTCCGCCATGATGGGGTCCCAGGTGACGTGCTGCACTTCGCGGCGAATCGGGCGTCCGTCAAAATCGGTTAGTTGTACGCCTGCGGGAGTGATGACCGCGAGATCGCCATCGGCGAGGAAAAATAAATCGCGCGTGTGATAGAGAATTGCGGGGACATCGGAAGCGACAAAATATTCGTCATTACCCAAGCCGATCACGGCTGGAGGACCGTTGCGAGCGGCTACAATTTTGTTGGGCTCATCTACGGCGATCACGCCAAGAGCGAAGACGCCGTTAAGCATTTTTACGGTCTTGCGAACTGCTTCTTCTAAAGATGGTCTGCCGCCGTTCTCATGCTTGAGGTAAAACTTTTCAACCAGATGAGCGATAACTTCCGTATCGGTTTCGGTGACGAACTTGTGGCCTTCCTCAATCAACTTTTTCTTGAGCGCGACGTAGTTCTCAACGATGCCGTTGTGCACCACAACAATGCGTCCGGTGCAGTCGCGTAGAGGATGAGCATTTTCTTCACTGGGCCGCCCGTGCGTCGCCCAGCGGGTGTGGCCGATTCCGTAAGTGCCATCGAGTGGGTTTTGCCGGATGACTTCGTCGAGATTGCGCAGCTTGCCTTCCGCACGGCGTACTTGTAGTCCCTCACCATTGCCGCAGACTGCGATGCCGGCAGAATCATAGCCGCGATACTCCAGCTTGCGGAGACCCTCGATGATTACCGGTACAACTGATTTTTTCCCGACGTAACCGACAATGCCGCACATACGAAAACTTCGCCCCCGAATTTACTCGACCTGCATTTACTCGACTTTGATCTGGAACTCTTCGATCACCGGATTGGTGAGCACGGTGCTGGCAATGCGAGTGACTTCTGCTTCTGCCTCAGGTTTTGTCAAGCTGCTGGCTAAATCGAGCTCAAAATACTTGCCTTGCCGAACGCCGTCCAGCCCCTTATAGCCCATTTTCTGCAATGCGCCGTGGATGGTCTTGCCCTGTGGGTCCAGGACGCTCTTCTTCAGCGACACATAGACATAAGCCTTCATATAACGATTATACGTGAGTGAGAATAAGGGCGAGATTACCCTGGTTTGTTGCTGAGTTTGCAGGCTTAATCCAGTACTTCCCGGACTTTCCTGCGCAACGCTTCGTGTGTGAAGGGTTTTTGCAGAAAGGCAGTTCCGCCCGGCAGCGTTCCTTGTTGGACCATAATGTTTTCCGTATATGCCGAAATAAAGAGTACTTTGATCGCATGTCTCGAACCCGCAAGTCGTTCAGCGAAAGCCCGCCCATTCATTTCCGGCAAGATGACATCAGTGATAAGGAGATGAATCGTTCCGTTATACGTGCCCGCGAATTCAAGTCCCTTTGCAGGTGTCTCCGCAGCTAAAACTTTGTAACCATCTCGTTCAAGCATGGTTGTGATGAGTTCGCGAAGAGAAGATTGATCTTCTACAAGAAGAACTGTTTCTGAACCTCTTGCAATATAAGGTTTTGCTTCTACGGAGGAAGCCGTCTTTGCGCTTTCCTCCGTCGTAGGGAAGTAAATCTTAAAATTTGTACCGTGCCCTAACTCGCTGTAAACCCAGATATGACCGTCACTTTGCTTGACGATTCCCTGGACGGTCGACAAGCCCAATCCTGTGCCTTTGCCCATTTCTTTGGTAGTAAAAAAAGGTTCAAAGATACGTTCTTTCGCACTTGGATCAATACCTGTGCCAGTATCTGACACGGAGAGCAGCACGTACGGCCCACGTGCAACTCCTGGATGTTGTGAAATATAAGATTCGTCGAGATCGTGATTTGACGTCTCGACAATTAATTTGCCGCCCTGCGGCATGGCATCCCGCGCGTTGATGGCCAGATTCATAATGACTTGCTCGATCTGGCCTGGATCTGCCTTGATTTTCCCAAGTCCGGAATCAAGAGAAGTCTGGAATTCTATGTTTTCCCCGATTAATCGCCGGATGAGCGGTTCAATCTTTTTAACAATGTCATTCAAATTGAGGATTTTGGGCTCAAGCACTTGCTGACGGCTGTATGCCAGCAGTTGCCGGGTCAATCCTGAAGCATTCTCTGCCGCGTGTACGATGCTGTCGAGCGCCTTGTTCAGGCGCGTGTCTGTTTGATTTTCATCTTGAAGAAGACGGGCATAGCCCAAAATTACGCCGAGAAGATTATTGAAGTCGTGGGCAATTCCTCCGGAAAGTCTTCCCAGCGCTGCTAGTCTGTTGCGGTTCGCTTCTTCCAATTCTTGCGAGCGGAGATAAATTTCCGCCTCCATGTGGTCGGTGCGGGTTTGCAGCTCGTGGGTAAGTTGCTGTTGTTCGGTACCAAATTGTTTAAGGCGGACGAAGTCGGTCACATCTTCCACGCGATGAATGATGTAGAGAAGCTCTCCATCTTTGGTCAGCACAGGAGTATTGACCGGACTCCAATAGCGTTCTTCAAACATTCCTCCTTCAGACTCGGGACGGCGAATATCATATTTTTGCAATGGCATGACGTCAGGAATGCGGTTATTTCGGACGTGTTCCAAGGAAGACCTCAAATTACTAACGCCAGTAGCGGTTGGATCATTGGGATTGTCCGGGAAAACATCAAAAATTCCTCGACCGAGAATCGCATCTCGCTGCGTCATCGTCGCAGAAAGATAGTTCTCGGTCACGGCGACAATCGTGAAGTCAGGCACAAGTACTAGATATAAGCCCGGAGAGGATTCGAACAAGATACGAAAATCGGGAACTGTAGGTTCTTTCGCGAGGGTCATGCGGTTCTTGCGCTTGCAGGGTTACAGCAACGAATTCTAGCCCAATTAGGGGAACGCTGCTACCCAAAATATAGGAGTTTATCGGCGGGCGTTTCATTCATTCTTTGCATAGTGATGATAGCCGGCTCTCCAGATCAGCAAGCGCGAGAAGCAGCATTTCCCGGTGTTGCGGGCTTTGAACCGACTGTAACTGCTGTTCTACCCGTTGCTTCGAGAGTTTCAGTCCCTGAATTTGTTGTTGCCGATGGATTTCTTCGGAAGTGAGCCGGGCTTTTGGTAGCTTTCGTTCTGCCGCTGCTTCAGCTTGTTGATCTTCGACTGATTTGCTCTCCCAGCCCCGGGCCATGTCACTATGCTAGCGCATAGGCAGCTTAAACTTCCGAACTAACTCTCGAGTGTTTAGGCAATAAAATTTTCATCAGAATAAAATAAAGGCTTGCAATTGCATGTGGGCTTGGTTTAGAACCCAATTTAGATGCTACTGTGCTTTGCCCGAGGGGGTAGTAAGGTCATGCTCGCGCAATGTACAAGTGTTGCCGCTTCGTAAATAATTCGTCTCCGGTGCGTCACCGCATCACTCGAAGTAAAAGTGTGTCCGTGCTTCAATCCTTAGGTGAAGATTCCTTTACCATCTGTAAGTCTTTGCAAATATTGCAATTCGCAATTCTTTTTCAAATTCTCTGGGAATTCAATCTGGATATCTTCAGGAAAATTGAGCCCCATTTTTTTCTTGTCAGGAGTCTATTGGATGTTAGACCCGAAGAAATACACCCACACAGCTGAGGACCGGGCCACGATGCTCGACCTTCTTGCACGCCACAACAATCTGCCAGATTTGTGCGTGGACCTTAGCCAGAGACTTCGCACGCTCTTGCCTTTTGAGTTTTTTATTGTCTCATTACACGACGTAGAAAAAAACACCATGAACGTACGCGTTTGGCGGATGGATCAGGATGCACCACCGCCGCTGGAAGTTGAAGCCAGCGCCTGTCCCAGCAGTTGCTGCATGGAGCATCAACGCGTGTTCATCGCCCCTAACAATGCGTTTGCCTCCGACTATCCAGTGTGCCAGGAAGTCATGCAAGGTAAGGGAGTAAAGTCCTATTGCTTGTGGCCTATTAATGGCATTACGCGTCCTCTAGGCATTTTGGGCGTTGGAAGCGATGCAACGGCAGCTTTTAGTGAGGCCGATGCGCAACTTTTGCGGGATTATACCGCGCCGATCACAGTCGGAATCGAACGCCTGGTGGCGCAGGACACCCTCGACCATGAACGAGGACGTTTGCAAATGATGCTTGATGTAAGTAAGGCCTTAAGTACGACAACGAACATTGCAGAAGCCTTTTCTGCTATTGCAGCAGCGATTCGCAATGTACTGTCTCCCGATTTGATTTCTTTGGCTGTTGGCGACGAGGCGTCGAAATCTTTTTGCATTTATGGCATCCAGTCGCCAATCGTGGACAAGATTGTTCCATCTGGCACCAGCGTACCTTTTGAAGAATCTCTGGCTTACCCCGCGTTTTCCTCCGGACGCACGAAGGTGTTGTACCTCGATGAAATGCGCAAGATACAGGGAACGCATGTGCCAGTTTTGATCAAGGAAGGCATCTCTGCGATATGCTCAATTCCTTTGATGGTTGGAGTGACCAAGTTAGGTGCGCTGAATTTAGGTAGCTGCGACCCCAACGCTTTTCCTTCCCGCCGAATTGAAATTCTCGAACAAATAGCAGCTCAAATTGCCATGGCGCTTGACCGCAATCGCGCGCAAGCCAAAGTCGAAAGTTTGCAAAGCGAAAAGCAACGTTTAAAGGCTTTGATGGATGTCGGCAGCGCGCTAAGTACGACCCAACAAGTCCGGGATGCATTTCCTCAAGTGGCCAAGACCATTCGCGAGCTCATGCAACCTGACTCCGTCGGTCTGTCGCTCTATGACAAGGCAAGTCACTCTTTTTCCATTCATTCGTTGGATTTTGATTGGGCTGACGATATCACCGGGACAAAGGTGCCGTTTCATCAATCGCTATCTGGGGCCGCATTCGGTCGAGGAGACGCCGCTATTTTTACCCTGGACGATCTTCAGGCGATTGACTCTCCCGCCATTCGATACAAATTGGAGCGAGGTATTCGTACCGCCTGTGCGATTCCCATTATTCATGGTGAGGTGAAATTGGGCGCGCTGGTATTGTGCAGCCGGACAACGGACGCATTCAGGCCAACGGATATTGCAATGTTGAAACAGATTGCGATGCAAGTCGCCGCCACACTCGATTATGAACGGACAGAAGGGAACCTTCTTCAGTTAACAAAAAAGCTCAAAAAAGAAAAAATCGCTGAATTGCCGGAAGTCCGCACCAATCCAGATTTCACAGAGATCATCGGAGAGAGCCCGAGTCTCAAGCGAATCCTAAGCCAGGTGGCCACAGTGGCCCCGACCGACGCGGCGGTGCTAATTCTTGGCGAGACCGGCACGGGTAAAGAATTGATTGCGCGGGCGGTTCACAAAATGAGCGCACGCTCCGCAGGCGCTTTTATCAAACTGAATTGCGCCGCGATTCCAACAGGGTTGCTGGAAAGTGAACTGTTTGGCCACGAAAAAGGCGCGTTCACCAGCGCAGTCAGTCAGAAGATCGGGCGCCTTGAAATGGCCGATAAAGGAACGCTTTTTCTAGATGAGGTTGGCGACATCCCTTTAGAATTGCAGCCAAAACTGTTACGGGTTTTACAAGATCAGGAATTTGAACGGCTTGGGGGCACAAAAACTATTCGGGTAAATGTGCGTATCATCGCCGCAACCAACAAAGATTTGGAGAGAAGCGTTGCAGACCATGAATATCGAAGCGACCTGTATTACCGGTTGAATGTGTTTCCGATTACGGCTCCGCCATTACGAGATCGCACCGGCGATATTCCACTGCTGGTGCAACACTTCGTGCAAAAATTCTCCCAACGAATGGGGAAAAAGATTTCATATATCCCCATCGCTACCATGAATGCTTTATGCAACTGGCATTGGCGCGGCAATATACGTGAACTCGAGAACTTTATCGAACGCTCCGTCATTCTGAGTCACGACGATACTTTGCATGTAGCATTTCCTGAGCTAAGAAATACGGATCATCGGATGCCTGGGGAGGGAACACTTGAGAGCATGCAACGGGAGCATATTGTTCGGGCTCTTCGGGAGAGCGGGGGAGTCATTGCCGGTTTGAATGGGGCCGCCGCGCGTTTGGGATTGAAACGCACCACATTGCAATCCCGCATGCAAAAAATGGGCATTGACCGCCAAGAATATGAGAATTGAAATTCCTACCAGAATTCATACTAGCTACTTTTGAGGGACACTTCTTCGGCAGGATGACGTTCTACCGTCAGTAGTAATGAATAAAATCTCGTATTATCAATCACCTGCAAGCCAAAATTCTGGAATGTAAATTGCCTGCCACTAACCACCCTCCCCTGTATTAGGAACGTAAGCTCAGGAGCGAGAACGCATGCCACTTTGCGAGATCGTACGAGCGACACCGAATCCCGGCCTATTTGCCGGACAGAATCATGAGCAGCGGACTGACGGAGATTACCTGCTCTACCTGTTTGCATGCGGCTTGCGCTGGCAACAGTGCGCTGATCCGTCGGCGGGCTGGGATCTGATCCAGGCGCTGCGCTCTTGCGACCAGACAATAGAAAATCTCAGCGCGAATCTCCTTCTGGGAGCAAAGACGCAAGCAAGCCTAACCAGACAGCGCCCGTTTTATTTGCGTGAAACCACGGCCGAGAACACGCTATGTGTGCTACCAGAATCGAAAAAAGGAAATGAAATGAATACTCCCTATGGGCTCGAAATCTGCGAGAGTTGCGTATCCTGCAAGCTGAACAAGAACGATTGGTTCTGTCACTTATCACAGGCAGGGTCAAAATCATTAAACATGTACAGCCATTTGACGGTTTACCCGAGCGGCGCATTGTTGTTTGTCGAAGGACAATCCCCGCGCGGCATTTTCATCTTGTGCTCCGGCAGGGTGAAGCTTTCGGCCACATCCCGGGATGGCAAAGTTCTGATTCTGAAAATGGCTGAGCCCGGTGCGGTGTTGGGTTTGAGCGCTGTGGTTGCAGGGGAGCCTTATGAGCTGACGGCAGAAACATCCATGCCGTCGCAGGTGAATTTCGTGTACCGCGAATCGTTGATTCAACTGATGCGCGCCAACCCCGAGGTCGGGCTGCATGCCACGGAAGTTCTCAGCCGTGAATTTCAAGCAGCATACCGGGACATTCATGATTTGATTCTGGCGCGCTCCTCCGTGGGGAAACTGGCGCGGTTGTTACTTTCGTGGGTGACGGAGCGAGAGCAAGCGAACGACAGCGAATTACGCGTTAGAGCGGCTGCTACACACGAAGAGATGGCACAAATGATCGGCGCCTCAAGAGAGACAGTCACGCGCCTGTTAGGAGATCTAAAGAAACGGGAATTGATCCGGCTGGAGGGATCGATGCTGGTGATTCGCAATCGCAGTGCGCTCGAAGAAATGGCTGCATGATCCGATGCAGCATTGGTGGCGAGCGGAAACTCATTTCCTCCCCGCTCGCCACGTTTTGCTGTTTAGAAGTGAAAGCCTACTTGCATCGTCAGCGCCCGCGGACTCACATAATGCGTGCCGCTGAAGGTGGAAAGGAAGTTGTAGAGCGCGTATTTGTTGGTGATGTTGATGGCAGTAAGTTGCGCGCTCCATTTAAAGCGGTCGCCGTGGAAGAGATTGTCGTGGCCGATAGAGACGTCGAACAGATTACGCGACGCGATCCGCGGCGGGTTTTTGTCGTCGTCCTCGGTGTTTGGTGCAGGTACTTGTAAAAGCGTGGAACCGAACTGCGATGCCAGGCATGACGAAGGTAGGGGAGTGGTTGGGGTCGCACGTTGCGATCCACAAAAGAGACCGGCTTCGAATTCCTGATCGGCGGTTAATGGGGTTCCGAATGAATCTGTCAAGTTGATCGCTGGCTGGCCGTTGAGGGTTGTTGTTTGCGCGCAATTGCCACCATAGCAAGGCGTCTGGCCGGCAACCAAGCCGCTGTCATAACGCCAGTTAAACCCCGCCCAAGGGCCACGCTTCCACGGTTGATACTGAAGATGAGCGGTCATGTTGAACTTTTCATCGTGATCAATTCGGAAGGGCACGCCCGCGCCCGCCAAGGCGGCTGAAGGCACCGCTCCTGCGCCTCCGATTTGCGGCGTGAAGAAGCGCGCTGCCACGCTTGAGAATACGGCCAGGGCAGACAAGCCGTGAAAATTGGGAACGCTCACGCGGCCTGCGTAGCCGGGGATTTTCGAGCGATCCCATTCGATTGGAAATGTGATTGGTGTGTTACCAAGCACGCTGAAGTCATAAGCGTTGTGGGTGTACTTCCAAATGTATTCGCCTGAGAACACAACATATTTTCCGAATGCTTGCTGCAGGCCAGCATGGAATTCATTGCGCCAGCCTGGAACAAACGGAGTTATACCTGACACGGTGCACCCAAGAAGCGGATTTAAGACCGGATTGGCGCAACCGTTGTTGGAAAGTACCAGATTCTCATTGAAGGGGGTTTCCATCGTTCGTGCGTACGAAACCCGGAGAACGGTGCTGGTGCGCTTAATGTTATAAGCGACACCAAGCCGGGGTTGGGCTTCCTG
>JAJPHW010000049.1 GCA_021325035.1 Terriglobia bacterium | reverse complement strand
CCAAAGCGCACATTTTCCGGCATGACCTCGACTTCTTGCACATTGCCGAAGCCCTTTTCACCCAGAAACTTCACCACTTCCTCCACCAGACACTCTGGAGCCGAGGCACCCGCGGTCAATGCGATGGTTTTTACACCATCCAGCCAATCGGGACGGATATTGCGGAAACTATCAATGAGATGCGACTCACGGCCAAGATTGCGCGCTACTTCGACAAGACGGTTTGAGTTCGAACTATTGTCAGAGCCCACCACCAAGAGGAGGTCGGCGTCCGAAGCGACTTGCTTCACAGCAACTTGCCGGTTTTCAGTGGCGTAGCAAATATCCTGCGCATGTGGTCCGGTGATGTTCGGAAAGCGCGAGCGCAACGCCGCGATAATGTCTTTGGTTTCATCGAGGCTAAGCGTGGTTTGCGTCAAATACGCAACCCGGTTCGGATCAGGCACTTCAAGTTTCGCCACTTCTTCAGGAGTTCCAACGACTTGTGTGACTAGAGGAGCTTCGCCCATGGTGCCAATGACTTCGTCGTGATCGCGATGGCCGATGAGAATGAGTGAATAACCTTCCCGGGCAAATTTGACGGCTTCCACGTGGACCTTCGTGACCAGAGGACAAGTGGCGTCCACCACGCGCAAATTGCGTGCTTTACTGGCTGCGCGGACCTCCGGCGAAACTCCGTGCGCGCTATAAATTACGCGCTCGCCGTTGGGGACTTCGTCGAGTTCATCTACGAAAATAGCGCCTTTACCCTGCAGCTCTTCGACCACGAAACGGTTGTGAACGATTTCCTTGCGGACGTAGATCGGCGGCCCGAATGCTTCGAGAGCGATGCGGACGATATCGATGGCTCGAACTACGCCGGCGCAGAAACCCCGCGGTTTCAGTAAAAGCAGCTTTTTTTCAGATAAATTCGACACGCGATTCCCGTCCTTTGGCGATGCCCTAAGACTACACTTTTTCCAGCTTGAAGTATGTATAAAGGCTATCGAAAAGTATCGAGTTGGTCAACGTAAACAGAAGAAAAGTATAGGATTAGCAGCGATTGGCGAGATTTGAGGGGTGAATGGGGATTTACCACAAACGCGCGACCTCATAGACGTCCAATAAGCGATCGGCCGAAAGAATTGGTGCATTCAGTTCGCGGGCCTGTGCGACCAATAAACGATCAAACGGATCCCGATGATGCATAGGAAGCAGTCCGGCTGAGACTGCATGGTTCATGCTGATTGGTAGTTCGGTGAAGCCTTCCTCTTCGATTTCAGTGGATAGCGCACCTACCGGAAATGATGGCTCAATCTTGCCGAGATTAACTTTGATTGCGAGCTCCCACGCTACAGCGGCTGAAACCAGAATAGTTTCTTTGGGATTGCTTAACACCGATAAGGCCCGCTTTGAAAGTCTCTGCGATCCATCCAACCACCACATCAACGTGTGAGTATCCAGGAGAACCGTCATTCGAAGCCCAATTCTTCCAGTTCCTGATTTGTGAGTGGAGCGAAAGCATCCGCTGAGTATGCGATTTTCCCTTTGAGCCGACCCGGCATCCGCTTTTTCACTGTGATGGCAACAAGCTTTACTACAGGTTCTTTGCCGCGGGCGATGATGATTTCCTCGCCGCGGCATGCCTTTTCAATCAGCTTGGAGAGCTGGGTTTTGGCCTTATGTACGGTTACGGTTTCCATGTTAGCTAATTTATGTTAGCTAATCTATATAGGGTCGTCAAGTATGGATTATGCGTTGGATTTGATCATTTGTTCGGCGTGCTTAAGCGACGTGTCGGTCAACTTGGCCCCGCTCAACATGCGGGCGACCTCTTCGGTTCTTTCGGAGCCAGTAATTTCACGAATCGCAGTTTTTGTTCGTCCCGCAGAGACTTTCTTCTCAATCACATAGTGGTGATCGGCAAAGGTAGCGATTTGCGGAAGATGGGTGACGCAAAGTACTTGACTTGAGCGCGACAACGATTTTAATTTCTTACCTACAGCCTCTGCCGCACGTCCGCCGATGCCGATGTCAATCTCGTCGAAAATCAGGGTGCGCTGTGGGTTGTGCGTATTTTTGCGCGGCAAGCCAGCCTCAACGCTTGCCTTCAATGCCAGCATGACACGAGATAATTCGCCACCGGAAGCAATCTGCTCCAGGGGACGCAGCGGTTCTCCGGGATTGGTTGCAATCAGATACTCCACATCGTCAAAGCCTGATTCGCTCCAACTCCCTTCCTGCTGATTTGCCCGCACTTCGATTTTAAAAAGCGATTTCATCGCCAAGTCGTTGATTTCGGCTTCAACAAGCTTTTCCAGCTTCTTTGCCGCTTCCTGTCGCTTCTTCGACGCGGCTTGCGCTTCTTTCAAATATGCTTTGCCCGCCTCGGCAAGTCTGGCGCGTAATTCTCGCAGGGTCTCATCCTTATTTTCCATTGCAGAGAGCTTGCGACTGACTTCTTCGCCAAATTCGATCATTTCAGAAACGGTCTTGCCATATTTCCGCTTGAGACGATCCAGGGCTGCCAATCGATCCTCGATTTCAGCTAGATGCTCGGGTGAAGCTTGGATACCACCGGCGTAGTCGCGCAAAGTCGCGCCAACATCTTCAATGCTGATCCGCGCAGTTTCGAGAGCAGCCAGAGCTTCCTGGAATTTTGGTTCGTAGCGGGCGAGTTCCTCCACATGTTTTTGCGCTGCCCGCAAGGATGACGACGTGGAAGCATCCCCCTCGTAGAGCAGATCGAAAGCTCCAAGCGCAGCGTTGTAGATTTTCTCTGCATTTGCCAGGACGAGCTTTTCCGCTTCCAGTGCTTCGTCCTCATCCGCCTTTAGTTTGGCATCGTCGATTTCCCGTTTCTGGAAAGTCCAAATATCCAAGAGACGCAAGCGGTCTTGTTCGTCTTGCTGCAATTCTTCGATCTGTGCTGCGATCCGCTTCCATTCGGAGAATGCGTTGGCCGTAGATTCCAACTGCGTCCCCGCAAAAGTATCGAGCAGGCCCAATCGCGATTGCCCATCAAACGACACCAACGACTCACTCTGCGCGTGGATTGTGGCGAGATGGGGCGCCAATTGCTTCAATACAGCCACGGTTGCTGGTTGGTTGTTGACGAAAACACGCCCTTTGCCGCCTGCCGAAATTTCGCGGCGCAGAATGACGGCGTCGTCAGCCTCGTCAATCCCATTTGTTTCTAAAATTGTCGCTACGCGCTTTTTGGACAATTCTTCGATGGAGAACGCGCAGGAAATCACTGCGCGATCCATACCAGTACGAATAACCTCAGGAGATGCCTTCTCGCCCAACAGCAGGGCCAGCGCATCGATCAGAATCGATTTTCCAGCGCCGGTCTCGCCGGTCAGTAAATTCAGCCCTGAGGCAAATTCCACTGCGACGTTATCAATGACCGCGTAATTTTCCAGCCGCAGTTCAACAAGCACGGGAATCCTGAGAAAGTAGAGATTACGCGCAGCATAGCATGAAAATCTCCAGCCTTTCGTCTGACTTTTCTTCGTTCAGAAGGTTTGGGCGGTTAACGCTCAGGATTCTCGCGGCAAAGGCTGGCAACTTGGGGAGATATAATCGAATCTAGTTCATCCACAAAACCATGCATCTGCCAACTATGCTTGCGGTAGTGGTCGGCGGCGAAATTCTTGACCTTGTGGGCGAGACCGGCCCAGTCGCCAAATTTGTTCTTCTCATGCTGCTCGCCTTTAGCGTTGTTTCCTGGGCGATCATTCTTTCCAAATGGAGTTTGCTGCGGCGTGCTCGTGTGCAAAGTGGGCGCTTTGTGCGTGCCTTCCGCAAAGCCCAGCGACTGCAAGATGTTGCCGCGGTCGCAGAACAATTCCGCCCGAGTCCCCTTGTCGGCGTTTTTGAGGGGGGATTTCTTGAATTCCGCCGCCAGGGCAATATCACTGCGATGCAACGTGCCATGCAGATTGCGAATTCTGAAGAATTAACGCGATTTGAACGGAATTTGCCTTGGCTGGCCATTACGGGAGCGGTGACGCCTTTTGTCGGGCTGTTTGGTACCGTTTGGGGCATCATTGATGCCTTCCACGGATTAGGCACGGCCGGCGCTGCGACGCTACGCGCGGTTGCTCCTGGAATTTCAGAAGCTCTCATCACAACTGCGGCCGGTCTGGCTGCCGCGATTCCAGCCGTCATTGCCTACAACTTGATCGGCTCATCCATTCGCGAATTTGCCGCCCGCGGGGATGATTTTGCGCTGGAGTTATTGAACACTGTCGAGCGCGCACCTGTGCCCGCGCCGGACGCGAGGCATTAAATGGCCTTTACTTCCGCCAACGGGCGAACGCAGACCTCTCTTTCTGAAATCAACATCACGCCTCTCGTGGACGTGGTGCTGGTTTTGTTGATTATCTTCATGGTGACCGCGCCGGTTTTGCAGTCCGGCATTGAAGTCAGCGTTCCCAAGACGCGGACAGTCAAAGAAATTACGGAAGAGCGTCTCGTCATCAGCATCGATAAAGACCAGCGGGTTTTTCTGGGCAACGACGCCGTGAATATCAATGAGATTGCAGCCAAGATCAAGCAGAAGATCCGCGATCCGCAGCATCAATCTATTTTTATTCGCGCCGATGAAAATGTACCCTTTGGCGCTTTTGCAACGGTAATGGATTCCGTCAAACAGTCGGGCATTACGAACGTCAGTATCGTTACACAGCCTCTCGAATCCCATGGATCCAAACGCTGAGATTTTCTTTGAACACGATCGCTGGGGACGCAACTTAGCGTGGTCCGCCGGATTCCACGTAGCAGTTGCGGGAGCGATTGTGCTGTACGCATTCGTAGGTCCGAGGACCGGCGGCGCAGGGTGGGGCGCTGGCGGCGGTGGCGATGCCATGGGAGTTACGCTGGTTACGACGATTCCACTGCCGGCTAATCCCGTGCAAACCCAAAACATCGTGGCAACTGAATCGAAGGGATTGACGCAATCGCAACCGAGAGCGCAAGAGCAAACGCCCGACGCGATTCCCATCTTGGACAAAAACGCCAAGAACAAGCCCAAGCCTGCGAGCACGACGCAGAAGAAGCCAGAACCCGTGGAACAAGCGGAGAATGTTGTTCCGTTCGGCGAAGGCGGTCCAGTTAGCGGCCCTTACGGAACTTTCAGCGCCGGCGGGGCGAAGGGCGGTTTTGGTTTCACTGGCGGGGGTGGGGATTTCGGTTCACGCTATGCGTGGTATGTGAAAGTTGTGCAACAAAAGGTCTCGGAAAACTGGCTGAAATACGAAGTAGATCCGAGGATTACGACTGCACAGCGAGTTTATGTCACCTTCGATATTTCGCGCAGCGGACAGCCAGGGCATATCCAAGTGGAGCAATCGAGTGGAGTGCCATCCTTGGATCAGTCCGCGGTGCGGGCTTTGCAAAGGATTGACACTTTTGGCCCTCTGCCCTCCGACTACGACGGCAGCAAGGTTTCGGTTGAATTCTGGTTTGATTACAAACGGTAGGTGAGAACTTGCAGCGAAACTTACATCGTAATACGATATTTATGTTTCCTTCTGCATCTAATGTGAATATGCCCCACGCGCAGCGACGAAATCAGCCATCCCATTTCGCCTTACTCCTCGTACTGTTGCTGATCTTCGTTCCTTTCGTCCATGCGCAAGACTGGATTCGTACCGGTACTGGCCTTGGCGTCGAGAAAATCCGGCTGGCCGTTCCCGACTTTAAAACTGGCGGTACGGACGCCCAAAGCGCGGTACTGGTTAAGGTTTTCAACGACACGTTGTGGAATGACCTGAATCGCGCCGGCATTTTCGACATGGATTCCAAGAGTTTTTATCCACTTGGCGCGGTCGGCACACCGGCAGATGTGAACTTCTCTGCGTGGAGTTCTGCTCCCGTTAACGCCGCCCTGCTCGCTTTCGGCAATATGAGCGTGACCGGCAGCAACATGACGGTACAGGGCTGGCTCTATGACGTTAAGAACGTCACCTCGCCTCAAGTTCTCGGCAAGCAATATCAGGATGCCGCAACTGAGCAGGAATCGCGTATTACAGCGCATAAATTTGCCGATGAAATTATTTTCCGGCTGGGCGGGGGGATTCCCGGAATCGCGGAAAGCAAAATTTTCTTTGTACATGGCGGCGATGGACACAAAGAAATTTGGGGGATGGATTACGACGGCGCCAATCCTCATGCGATTACACATCTTGGAACGTTTTCTTTGTCGCCGCGAGTATCTCCGGATGGATCTCGCGTGGCGTTCAGTTCCTATACGAAAACCGGCTGGGAAATTTTGATGTACTCCCTCGATTTAAACAGGCTTGTAGCCTTCCCCAAATTCGGTGGAACGAACCTTTCGCCTTCCTGGTCGCCGGATGGTACAAAGATTGCATTTTCATCTTCACGCAGCGGTGATCCTGAAATCTATCTCGCGGACTCCTCGGGAGCGAACCTCAAACGCCTAACGAACTCCAAAGGCCCGGATGTTTCTCCGGTATGGAACCGCAAAACCGGATCCCAAATTGCCTGGGTGAGTGGCCGCACGGGATTGCCGCAGATTTACACCATGGAATCCGACGGAACGAACATTCAGCGCATTACCGACCAGGGATATGCAGTTTCACCGGCATGGTCGCCGAATGGGCAGTTTCTCGTTTTTGCCTGGACGCGCCGTTACGGACCGGGCCAGCCGGGCGGCGAAGACCTCTACATCATGGATATCGTGAGCAAGCAATTCGTGCAGCTTACGCATGACGCGGGAAGAAACGATTTCCCCTCTTGGTCGCCCGATGGGAGGCACATTGTTTTTCAATCCACCCGCTCCGGCAGTGAACAGATTTGGAGTATGCTGGCGGACGGGACGCAGCAGATGCAACTGACGTTTTCGGGGAGCAACACCCAGCCCAATTGGAGCTGGCAGTAGAAACACTTGAATGTTTGGCGTATCTTTGCAAGTTAAATATTGTGTTCATTTTTTTGGTTGTTTAACTTAGGTTGTCTAATCAGTCCGCCCGGGATAAAGCAACAGGATTTAGGGCGAAAGAGTTGGAGTTCCCGTACGGACCAATCAGCGCGCACAATAGCAGACGCGCAATCACAGGGGAGGAGAAAGTGAAGCACGAAAGAATGAAGTGGATCACTCTAGTATTCGCCTTGGGCGCCATCATGATGCTGGGCGCCTGCAAAAAGAAAGTTGCGCCGCCACCACCGCCACCACCGCCGCCACCGGCTGCGCCCACCGCTTCGATTAGCGCAAATCCGACGACCATTGATAAAGGCTCTTCGACGACCCTTACCTGGCAGACCACCAACGCCACTGACGTCAGCATTGACGGCATCGGGGCAGTGCAACCCAGTGGATCGCAAAGCCTGAATCCAACGGATTCAACGACCTACACTTTGACCGCGAAAGGTCCGGGCGGTACGCAAACGGCCACCACGCGCGTCACCGTAAACCAACCACCGCCACCGCCTCCTCCGCCGGCTGCTGGCCCGAGCGAAGAGGAACTCTTCGCTCAAAACGTGAAGGACATCTACTTCGATTACGACAAGTATGACGTCCGGGCTGACCAGCAGGCTGCATTGCAGGCGGACATCGCTTTCCTCAAGCAGCATCCTAATGTTCGTTTCACGATTGAAGGACACTGCGACGAGCGCGGCTCAACCGAATACAACCTCGCACTTGGCCAGAACCGCTCCGACGCGGTGAAAAATGCTTTGGTCAATGGCGGCATCAGTACGGCAAACATCACCTCGACGAGTTTGGGCAAGGAAAAGCCGTTCTGCACAGAATCGAACGAGCAATGCTGGCAGATGAACCGCGTCGATCACTTCGTTTACCAGAAGTAGGAAACGCATGTACTTTCGGGGGCGGCATTCGTCGCCCCCGATTCTTTTTCGTTAACCCTATCGGTCTTGTTTCACGTTATCCTTCGTCTAAGGGCATCACGAAATTATTCAGGAACAAATTATGAGAATTCGGCGATCAATCAGCGTAGTGGCAATCTTTGCGATGCTTGCGTCCAATGCTTCCCCGATGTGGGCTGCCAACAAAGACATGGTGACTTTGCAGACCCAGGTGCAGGCTCTCCAGGATCAGATGGCTCGGATGCAACAGAGCTTCGACGAGCGCATGGGCGTAATGAAGAGCCTGATGGACCAGAACACCGACAGCATCAATAAAGTCACCGCGTCCATTGCGGCCATGAATGAATTGGTACAGAAGCAACAGACGGCTGGTGGCGCGCAAGCAGACCAACTCTCCGGTCAAATCCAGGCTTTGAACGATTCGATTGACGAGCTGAAAGCGCGGCTGACAAAAGTTTCCAAGCAAATGGATGATATGCAGGCCGCCCAGCAAACTGCCGCAGCCAGTCAAGCTGCACAGCAAGCCCAAGCAGCGGCGCTGGCCGCTGCGCCTCCGCCCGACGTTCTCTACAACAATGGCCTGCGCGATTACAACGCCGGCAAAAATGACTTGGCGACTCAGGAATTCTCGGATTATGTGAAGTTCTATCCCAACACGGACTTGGCTGGGAATTCTTATTTTTATCTGGCCGAATTGCAATTCAAGCAAGCCAACTACCAGGAAGCCATCAAGAACTACGATCTGGTCATTCAGAACTTTCCCAGCGGCAACAAAGCAGCTTCAGCGGAATTAAAGAAGGGTTATGCGCAGATTGAGTTAGGGCAGAAAGATGCGGGAATAGCGACGCTGCACCATGTGATTCAGCGTTATCCCCGGACGAATGAAGCGCTGCAAGCGAAAGAGAAGATCCGGAAAGCAGGCAGCTAGCAACTACACAGGGTGCGCGTGGTGCTTCTTCGGATGATGCGCCGCTTTATGTTTGGTGGCCTTGTGGGCGTGATGTTTCACTTCAATCAGGCGTGGGCCATGCGTCTGCGCCATTAAACTTACCGTCGAAAATAAGAGTATCCCGGTCATTAGCGTCCGCAATTTCACGGTTGCCTCCAAGTAGATTATCTAACGCAACTCTTCCATCGCCTGCTCGAGCACTTCCCTGCCTGGGCGCACTACAGATTCCGGCAGTGTAGCCAAGGGCTCATCCACAAGATTGAGCATGTCGGTGAACGTCGGGGCCTGTGTGTTCAAGTAGAGAATACCGGTCAGCATCTCTTCTTTTTCGTGCGATTGATGTAATCGCGTCAGCGCTCGTACCCGATCGGTCGGATCGTAGTCTTCCTCTAATTTGCGCAAACGTAGATGCGAGCCATCATGCATGGTGACTTCAATCGTTGTGCCAGCATCGTATTCGACATCTATCTCTTCGAACGAGGGCACGAAGCTGATCTCTTGCAGAGGCTCTTCGTGGTCAATCATGTACTTGTAGGACTTGGTTGAGCCTTCGTGGTCGTTAAATGTCACGCAAGGAGAAATCACATCGAGCATGACCGTTCCGCGGTGAGCAATGGCAGCTTTTAACATGCTGAGAAGCTGCTTCTTATCGCCGGAGAATGAGCGGCCAACGAACGTCGCGCCTAGAGAGATCGCCAAGGCACAGGTATCGACCGGCGGAAGTTGATTGACGACACCGGTCTTCAGCTTCGAGCCAATATCAGCTGTTGCCGAGAATTGACCTTTCGTCAGGCCGTACACGCCATTGTCTTCAATAATGTAAATCAGCGGCAGATTGCGGCGCATGAGGTGAACAAACTGCCCCATGCCGATGGACGCCGTATCGCCATCGCCGCTGACGCCAAGCCCAATCAAACTGCGATTGGCAAGCAGTGCGCCGGTGGCTACGGATGGCATACGGCCATGAACGCTATTAAAGCTGTGGGAGCGGTTCATGAAGTACGCGGGGGCTTTCGATGAGCAGCCGATACCGCTCAACTTCGCCACGCGTTCGGGCTGAACGCCCATTTCATACATCGCGTCAATAATGCGTTCGGAGATGGCGTTATGGCCGCATCCGGCGCAAAGCGTCGTTTTGCCGCCGCGGTAATCGAGAACTTGCAGGCCTATACGATTGGTTTTTGGCGGAGGCGCGGTTGTAGTCGCCATTATTTGCCCTCCATATTTACTTCCATGGTCATGAGATGGTCTGTGATGGAGCGCGCATCAATGGGTAGTCCGTCAAGTCTCGCGATGCTGCGCAGCTTCGGGACTAAAGTTGGCTCGACATCGAGCTTAAGCAAGCTGAGCATCTGGGCGTCGCGGTTCTGCTCGACGACATAGACGCGCTCGTGCTGGCGTATGAAATCGTGCACTTCGCGGGTAAAAGGATAAGCCCGCAGTCGCAGATAATCGGTTTCAATTTTGTATTCTTTGCGCAACTGGTCGCGACTTTCGATGAGCGCCCAATGCGACGATCCAAAAGCGATAATGCCGATCTTTTCAGGGCATGCGCTCTGCGAAACTTCTGGCCGAGGAACGAATGACCGCGCCGTTTCGAACTTCCGATTCAGGCGCTCCATGTTGTTTTCGTAGTCATCGGGCCGTTCGCTATATTGAGCTTTTTCGTTGTGTCCGCTGCCGCGGGTGAAGTAGGCAGCCGCAGGGTTGCCATTGCCGGGTAACGTTCGATATGGAATGCCGTCACCATCTACGTCTTTGTAACGCCCGAAACTGCCCAGACGCTCCATATCTTCTTTGCTCAGAACCTTGCCGCGCTTAATCGGCTTCTCTGAATACTTGAACGGGTCAGCCATCCAGTTGTTCATGCCCAAGTCAAGATCGGACATGACGAAAACCAGAGTCTGGAATTGTTCGGCAAGATCAAACGCGTCCTGCGCCATGGTGAAGCACTCTTCCGGCGAAGACGGAATCAGCATGATGTGCTTTGTATCGCCGTGAGAAATAAAGGCCGTCGAGAGCAAATCGCCTTGCGAGGTTCGCGTAGGTAGCCCCGTCGAAGGACCCACACGTTGAATATCCCAAATGACGCCCGGAAGTTCAGCGTAGTACGACAAGCCCGCAAACTCAGCCATAAGGGAAATACCCGGCCCGGATGTCGCCGTCATGGCGCGAGCGCCCGCCCAACCTGCTCCCATGACCATACCAATCGCAGCAAGTTCATCTTCCGCCTGAACAATCGCAAAGGTCGCCTTGCCGTCTTTGTTCACCCGAAACCGCTTCATGTATTCGATGAGATTTTCCGGCAAAGACGAAGATGGCGTGATGGGATACCAGCTTGCAAAAGTTACCCCTGCAAACATGCATCCGAGCGCAGCCGCGGCGTTGCCATCAATAATGATCTTCCCTGCCGTCTTGTTCATGCGCTCGATTTTGTAGGTGTCTGCCTTGGTCAGCGAAGATTTCGCATATTCATGTCCAGCCTGCACGGCGGCGAGATTCAAATTCGCAGCTTTGACTTTCTTCGAAAACTGTTTTCGCAGGGCCTTTTCGACTTCCGTCATGTCCATGTCGAGCAACTGGGCCACGACACCGACATAAATCATGTTCTTAACCAGCTTACGCAACTTTGCCTCGGGACAAACCGGAGCTACCAGCTTGTCGTAAGGTACTGCGTAGAAAGTAAGATCAGAGCGTAGTTCGCTGAGTTTAAGCGGCTCGTCGTAGAGCACACATGCTCCGGGAGCCAGCGACATTACATCTTCCTTCGCAGTCTCCGGATTCATGGCGATCAGGAAATCAATTTCCTTTTTGCGGGCGATATAACCGTCTTTATTGGCGCGGATGGTGTACCAAGTCGGCAGGCCTGCGATATTCGAGGGAAAGAGATTCTTCCCGGAAACCGGTACGCCCATCTGAAAGATGGTGCGCAGCAATACAGTATTGGAGCTTTGCGAGCCGGAGCCATTCACGGTTGCAACCTGAATGCTCATGTCATTAACGATGGACTTGCCATCGCGGCTGAGGTCTTGATGCGGGGTTACGTCGGTACTGGCCATTTCTGGAGCTTAAACGTCCTTCCTAATTGAGACGGTGCAGATGCCTAATGTGGTAATTATGCCAACAGTTAACTTCTTATTATACGGCAGCAGACATCACGCGTGCGTTGATGCCATTAGAATCTCGGTTCATCCTCACTCAATATTTCTCCAGATTTGCAAGGTTTGTCACCCCGGCCGTTCTGAGAGTGCGTACTGCCGCGTGACACCAAAGTACGCACCCACTTTAAGGCATTTGTTTGAGAAAGACCCAAGCGTTCTACAATGAAATGGGATGCATCTTGTCCGCCTAATATCCGCCTTCTGCTTGCTGGCAGCCATGCTGACGGCGGAATATGCCTTTTGCGATAATCAACCGCAGGCGCTCACTCCTTGTGCACCCGGTGGCTCGGAAACCGCGACCTGCACCCCATCAAAAAAAGATCTCAAGCAAGCGCAACAGGCTTACAAGCGCGGCGTACATCTTTTGCAGAATGAAAAGGAAGAAGAAGCGTTGCTGTCATTTACCCAGGCGATGCAGCTTTCTCCCCGGAACATCGAATATGCGACAGCTGTCGCCATCACGCAACAGCATCTGGTTTACCGGGATATTCAAAAAGGCAACCAAGCGCTCCTGCAAAATCAAACCTTGCAAGCAGAAGTTGCCTTCCACGATGCGCTGCATCTGGATCCGCAAAATGAATTTGCCCGCCAGCGCATGAGCGATCTACTCGGTGACGCTGCGCCTCGAACCCAAGGCCCGGCAGAAATCGTTGCTGAAAGCGATGAGATCGTCGTAATTCCCGATCCCACGCATCAAAGTTTTCATTTCAAAGGCGATAGCCGCGCGCTCTTCGAGCAGATTGCCAAAGCGTACGGAGTCTCCGCTCAGTTGGATGAGAGCGTTCAGTCCCGGCACGTCTGGTTCGATATTGACGACGTTGATTTTTTCACCGCGATGAAAGCGGCGGGGAACATCACCAAAACTTTCTGGAGCCCGCTGGGCAACAAGCAAGTTCTGGTCGCTGCCGACAACGTCGAGAACCATCGCCAGTTCGACCGCATGGCGATGCGGACTTTCTACTTCCCCGGCTATCTTGAGGTCGGCGACCTCAACGACCTTACAAATTCCTTGCGGACAGTATTCGATATCCGCTTCGCCTCGCAGGAAATCCCAGCGGGCACCATCATCATCCGCGCCCCGCAAAACGTCGTCAAAGCGGCTACGGAATACATCGAGCAGCTTGATAATTCCCGTCCGCAGGTCATGCTGGATATTGAGGTCTATCAAATTTCCCATTCGTTGATTCGGGAAATTGGTATGCACATTCCGAACAACTTCAATCTCTACAACATCCCCGCGGCAGCCCTGGCTGGACTGACCGGCCAAAGCCTCCAGAGCCTCATCAATCAACTGCAAACGGGCGGATTGAACGCAGCTAACGCCGGCGGTCTGCAAGCTCTATTGGCGCAATTGCAAAGTGGTCAAGGTATTTTCAGTCAGCCTCTGGCCACCTTCGGTGGTGGTCTGACTTTTTCGGGAATCAGCCTCGATCACCTCACGGCGGCGTTATCCCTGAATCAAAGTTCTGTCCGCGATATTCAGCATGCCACTTTGCGGGCCGGCAACAATACCGACGCTGTATTTAAAATCGGCGAGCGCTTCCCTATTCTCACCGCAAGTTTTTCGACTGCCGTCACCAGCCCGCAGATTTCTCAGTTGCTTGGCGCATCGGCGGGAACGGGAGCTTCCTCCACGCCGGGTCTGGGCACATTCCCCTCTTTCAACTATGAGGATATTGGCCTCAACCTTAAAGCCAAGCCTTATGTGTTTTCTGATTCCAGTCTGGCCTTGTCGCTGGAACTCTCCCTGCGGACTATCGGCACTCAATCGGTAAATGGCGTTCCCGTGATTTCAAATCGCGAATACAAAGGGAGCATTGTTTTGGACGATGGCGAGCCAGCTGTGGTTGCTGGCGCTGTAAGTCATACCGAACAGATGAGCATGAACGGCATTCCCGGACTCGGCGCTGTGCCTTTGCTCAACAAAGCAATGGTAGATAACAACAAAACCACCGAAGACGACGAGCTGCTCATCGTCATCACGCCGCACGTTCTCAATAGTCCCGCACGCAAACCAACGCCAGTCATTTGGATGGCGCAGTAACACTACTTCGCAGCGGCTTTATCCTTCGCGGCAAAATCAATCAAGCTTTGCAGGACTTCATCCGGCAAAGAGTTAAAGCTGCTGATCTTGCGGCCGTTGATAAAAAAAGTTGGGGTGGAGTTGATGTCCAGCGCCTGGGCCAAATCCACCGAAGCCTGCACTCTTGAGCCTGTCTCGGCCAAGTTCGAGCACGCCGCGATATCTTGTCCTTTCACGCCAGAAGTGGTCGCGATCGCGGTCAGCTTTTCATCCGCGTTGGCGGCCGTAATATCGGCCTGCGAGTCGTAAACCGACTGAATAAACTTCCAGAACGCGTCATTGTTCGTGCGTCCGACGCAATCGGCGTAGGCCGAGGCCTTGACCGCCCAATCGTGCATCGGCAAAGGGAAATTTTGATAGACCAAGCGAACGTTCTTCGCGCCGGAAAGCAGCTTCTCAACTTTGGGCTGTGCTTCTTTGCAGTGCGGGCATTGCAAATCGCTGAATTCCACGACCGTCACCGGCGCATCCGCCGGGCCGCGTGATGGCCCTCTTGCCGACTTTTTTAATTTCTCGTTATCGGCGTCGAAGGGCCGCGCTCCAAAAGGAATCAACTCGCCGGTCAGGGCATGTTTGCCGTCGGGAGTGATGTAAAGCTTGTTCGCTGCCTGCCCCTGTGAACTGCCCAAGACCACTGTAACTTCGGCCAATCCCTCGGCCGCGGAAGGCTTGATATCGGCGACTTTATAAGTCAGCGTCGAGTCATAGCCAAACATCTGTTGCAGAAAAGCCTTGACGGTTTCTTCGCTAGGAAGATTGGCGTTGTCGGAAGCAGCCGGTGCTGACGCTTGTGCCTTCGGTTTTGCCGGAGTCGCAGCTTTTTTCGTTTGGGCCGCGCAAGAAACAACGATGAGCAGAATCGCAAGACAACTAAACCAGCGTTGCATGAGTTCCCTTTCCAACTTCAATTTGAATCTGAATTTATTCGTTCCGTGCGGCAATGGGAAAACGGCGTCCGTAGCCGAAAGCTTTAGCGGAAATTTTGAGCCCCGGAGCGGCCTGCTGGCGCTTGTATTCGCTGCGGTCCACCATGCGAATCACGCGCCGAACCAACGGGAGTTCGAAGCCACGCTCACGTGCTATCTGCTCCGCCGGATGCAACTCTTCCACATAATCTTCAAGAATAGCATCGAGCACTTCGTAAGGCGGGAGCGAGTCGCTATCCTTCTGATCGGGCCGTAACTCCGCCGAGGGCGGCTTCTCTAAAGTTGATGCAGGAATCACCATCCGCCGCGAATTTACATAATGACTGAGGCGATAGACCATGGTCTTGGGAACATCGGAAATTACCGCCAAGCCGCCAGCCATGTCGCCATAGAGCGTGCAATAGCCCACGGCCATTTCACTTTTATTGCCTGTGCTGAGCACGATGCCGCCAAATTTATTCGACAGCGCCATGAGCAACATGCCACGGGCACGGGATTGCAAATTTTCTTCGGTCGCATCTTCGGGGCAGCCATGAAACACCGATTTCAATACATAGCGGTACGCAATAAAAATTTCTGTAATCGGCAACATTTCAAAGCGGATCTTCAGATTCTGTGCCAGCGCGCGCGCATCTTCAATGGATCCGGGCGAGGAATACGGCCCAGGCATGGCGACGCCTATCACGTTTTCCGAGCCCAGCGCATCCACGGCAATCGCGGCCGTAAGCGCCGAATCAATCCCGCCGCTCAATCCGATAATGACCTGCTTGAAGCCGCATTTGCGCACGTAATCCCGCGTACCGAGAACCAACGCTTCATAGACGCTGGCTTCCTCGCTGTGTACCGGGCCAATTTCTTGTGCGTGAATCTCACCCGTCAGCGTCTGTGAATCGAAATAGACGATGTCTTCTTCGAACGACTTTCCTCGGGCGATGATCTTGCCTTCGGCGTCGAGCACAAGACTTGATCCATCAAAGACCAAGCTGTCGTTCCCGCCCACTTGATTGACCATCGCTACCGGTACTTTATGTCTCTGCGCGATCGCCGCCAGCATGTCTTGGCGTAGTTGGCGCTTGCCGTACCAAAACGGGGAGGCGGAAATATTCAAAAGAAAATTGCCGCCGGCCTGAATCAGCGATTCCACGGGATCAACGGTATAAAGCCGCTTGTCCCAAAAATTCTTGTCGTTCCAGCAGTCTTCGCAGATTGTCAGCGCGATTTGCTTTCCGCAAAAAGAGAAAAGCTCCTGCCTTTTGGCTGGAGCGAAGTTGCGGGCTTCATCGAAAACGTCATAAGTCGGCAACAGCATCTTCGATTGAATGAAGGCTATCCTGCCGTTTTGCAGCAGAGCCGCGGAGTTCATCACCGATTTCCCCGTATCGGCATGGGCTGGCGTGACCAACCCACAGATGACCGAAATGCCTTTGGTTTCTGCGGCAATCTGCTCAGCTGCTTCCTGGTTCTTGCGAACAAACGCCGGGCGCTCGACTAGATCGCGTGCCGGATATCCGCAGATGGAAAGCTCAGGAAAAAGAATCAGCCCAGCCCCGGCTTCCTGTGCTTTTTTGGAAAAATGAATGATTTTAGCTGCGTTGCCGCTGAAATCCCCCACCGTGGGGTTAATTTGTCCTAAGGCGATTTTCACGTTGTCTGCATATTAGTGTAATCGGGAGAAGCAGTTAGCGGCAAAGGGCGCATGATCTGGCACCAATCATGCCACGTGCATTTTCACCCTGAGCGCTGCGAGGTACTCCTCTGGGTTGGCGTGAAACCCGCCCCGATGACGGGAAACTTCAGTGTACAATCCTTGCAAATTTAAGGAGGCCCATGAACTATTTAAGTCTTGCCCTGGCGACGCTGGGTGGCATGGTCGCGTATTTTGCCTATGGTTTCCTGCTGATGTGGCTCGTGCCAGCCCTTATTGATGAAGCCCATAAATATCCGGATGTATTCCGATCCAAAGAAAAAATCATGGCTGTCATGCCCATTGGGATGGCCGCCATGTTGGTAGCAATCCTGGTGGTCGCGATAATTTTCGCAATGACACTGATAATGACACCGACACACCAAGGCGGATCGGGCGTTGCCGCAGGCGTACGCCTGGGCATTCTGATTGGAATTTTCGTGGTCTGCGGATTTGTGCTGCACAACTACGTGAACCTGAACATCGGACTGAAGCTCACCCTGATGCAGGCCGTAGCCTACTTTGTCCAGTGGCTTATCGTTGGCGCAGTTATCGGCCTTATTTACAAACCTGTCGCGATGCCGTAATGTGCCGAAGTTCCGCCTACTGGCGCGTCGTCTTGAACCTGAAGACTTCTGCCCTGACTTACCGAGCGCTAGTCTTTTGCCGCCGTTGCTCGCTGGCCTTGAGCATTTCGCTCATGTCCCCAGCTGGCCGAATCTCGAAAATGCTGCCGTACTTCAGCGCGGGATGCTGCGCCATCAGTTGTTGCGCATGATTCATGTCGCGCGCCTCAAGGACGAGAATGCCGCCAAGCTGTTCCTTGGTCTCGGCAAAAGGGCCGTCTGTGGTTGCGACCTTGCCGTTCTTCCAACGCAGGGTCAAGGCGGTCTCTTGCGGCTGAAGGGCCTCACCGCCAGCCCAATTGCCGTTGGCGCGAAGATGGTCGTCGTAGGCAAAGCAGGCGTCGAACATCGCATCACGCTCGCTCTCGGCCATGGCCGCGTTTTTTGCGGGCTCATAATATCCCAGGCAGATGTATTTCATGATTCTTCCCTCTCGTTTTTTTGCAGGAACAGCCGGTAAAGCTGTCCCCAATTTTTCTGTCACTGTTTTACGTAGCGAAGCGCAACGAATCCTGATTTAAACGTCTTTGTCTCAACCAGTTTTAATCTCAATTTCTCGGGCAGGCTGACGCCGTCGAACAACCTTCGGCCTTTTCCCGCAATGACTGGCATGACGACAATGCGATATTCATCCACCAGGCCAAGCTCGACGAGTTGTGAAGGAATATCCACGCCGCCGGCCAAAATAGGCTTGCCTGATTCTTTTTTTAACTTGAGGATCTCTTCGCGAAGGTCAGTGCTGACCACCCTCGCATTTTTATCGTCTTT
>JAJPHW010000223.1 GCA_021325035.1 Terriglobia bacterium | reverse complement strand
GTGATTCAGGTTTCTGCCGGGCTTCCGGGAGCCAGCCCGGAAACCATGGCATCCGCCGTTGCCACCCCTCTGGAGCGTCAATTTGGTCGCATCGCCGGAATCAACCAGATGACGTCAAGCAGTCAGTTGGGATCCACCGGCATTGTGCTGCAATTTGATTTGAACCGCAATATTGACGCCGCAGCCCGCGACGTACAGGCAGCGATCAATGCCGCCCGCAGTCAGTTGCCATCCTATCTTCCGGGTAATCCTACTTACCGGAAGGTAAACCCGGCCGACTCGCCAATCCTGATCTTGTCGCTGACCTCTGACACGATTACGCTGCCCAACATTTACGACGAAGCCAATTCGGTCCTGTCGCAGAAGCTTGCGCAGGTTAGCGGCGTCGGACAAGTCTATGTGGGAGGGGGAGCCAACCCGGCGGTGCGCGCCGAAGTTAACCCTTCGATGCTGAACAAATATGGCATTGGTCTGGATGCCGTACGAACGGCACTCGGCGCAGCCAACGCCAATCGTCCGAAAGGCGAACTCAGCGGCCCTGTTAACACATGGACAATCGCCGATAACGATCAAATTAAAAAAGCAGCACAGTATCAACCGCTGATTGTGGCTGGTAATAGCGCAGGCGGCGCCGTGCGTTTAGGCGATGTGGCAGACGTACAAGATTCCGTTGAAGACGCTCATGTCATCGGCTTGGCCAACGGCAAGCGGGCGGTTTTGATCATCATTTTCCGTCAGCCTGGCGCCAATATTATTGAGACTGTTGATAACGTTTTGGGCTTGTTGCCGCAGCTTCAGGCCTCGATTTCTCCCGCGATTCATCTTGGCGTGGTCATGGACCGCACCACTTCCGTTCGTGCCTCTGTTCATGACATTGAAGTGACCCTTTTGCTTTCCATTTTTCTGGTCATTCTGGTCGTATTCATATTTCTACGCAGTGTCCGCGCTACTTTGATTCCTAGCATCGCTGTTCCACTGTCACTAGTAGGCACATTCGCGGTGATGTATCTGCTGAATTACAGTCTCGACAACCTTTCTCTCATGGCATTGGCGATTTCTACCGGCTTTGTTGTGGATGATGCGATTGTCGTGTTGGAGAACATCACCCGCTACCTCGAACAAGGGATGACGACAGTTCAGGCCAGTTTTCGTGGTGCAAGAGAAATTGGTTTCACCGTGCTTTCCATGAGCACGTCTCTGGTCGCCGTGTTTATCCCCATTCTGATGATGGGCGGGCTCGTCGGACGGCTTTTCCGCGAATTTGCGGTCACCCTGAGCATTGCCATCGGCGTTTCGCTCGTGGTCTCTCTTACGACAACTCCGACCATGTGCGCCCAATTACTGCGCCCAATTAAAGAGGAAGAACACAATCGCGCCTATCGCATCACCCAAGCGGGCTTCGATTACATCCTAAAGGTTTACCGACATGCTCTGGAGTGGGTGTTCCGCCATCAGCCCCTTACGCTAATCGTCACGATTCTTACGGCGTGCCTGACGGTTTACTTATACATCATCGTTCCCAAAGGTTTCTTCCCTCAACAGGATGTGGGGCGCATCATCGGCACAGTCCAAGCTGCGCAAGACATTTCTTTCGGTGCGATGAGTCAAAAAATGCGCGCTTTTGTGGATATCGTGCAGAAGAACCCCGAAGTGGACACAGTCGTTGGATTCGCTGGTGGAAGTACGGCACTCAATCAGGGACGCATGTTCATCATGCTCAAGCCGCTGAAACAGCGCAAACATTCCGCGGATCAGGTAATCGGTATTCTACGCAAGCAGTTAGCCGTAGTACCGGGCGCGACTTTATATTTACAGGCGGCGCAAGACCTTACGATCGGCGGACGCGCATCCCAGGCGCAATATCAATACACGTTGCAAGGCGAAGACCTTACGCAATTGAATCAATGGGCGCCGCGTTTGCTGGCCAAAATGCGCGGCTTACCGGAACTGCGCGACGTCAATACCGACCAACAGGACAAAGGCCTGCAATCGAGTGTCGTCATAGACCGTGACACGGCTTCGCGCCTGGGTATCGCCCCGCAAGACATTGATAATGCCCTTTATGACGCTTTCGGACAACGCCAGGTTTCCACGATTTTTGAATCCCTAAATCAATACCATGTTGTGATGGAGGTTGCGCCGGAGTTTCAGCAAAGTCCCGACGCGCTACAAAGCGTTTACGTTAAATCCTCCGGCGGCCAGATGGTTCCACTTGCCGCCATCGCTCACTTCGGACCCTCTAATACTTCACTAGCCGTGAATCACCAAGGACAATATCCGTCCGTTACAATCTCTTTCAACCTCGCGCCCGGTGTTTCTCTCGGCCAAGCCACCACTGTCATAGACAAAGCCGAGCGCTCTATCAATTTCCCCAGCACTTTGAACGCCAGTTTCCAGGGCACTGCGGCAGCTTACAAAGACGCGATCTCCAGTGAGCCCATTCTCATCTTCACGGCTCTGGTTGCCGTGTATATCGTTCTTGGAATTCTTTACGAGAGCTACATCCATCCCATCACAATTCTCTCGACAATTCCTTCTGCGGGCGTAGGCGCACTTCTAGCTCTTCTGCTAACGCACAATGAACTCAACGTCATTGGAATGATCGGCATCATTCTTCTGATCGGCATCGTCAAGAAAAACGCCATCATGATGATTGATTTTGCGTTGGAAGCCGAACGCAACGAAGGCAAATCTCCTGTAGATGCTATTCACGAAGCATGTATGTTGCGCTTCCGGCCTATTATCATGACGACTGCTGCAGCGCTACTCGGCGGCTTGCCTCTTGCCTTAGGCACAGGAACCGGCTCCGAGCTTCGGCGCCCACTCGGAATCACCATCGTGGGCGGTCTCATTCTTAGCCAGGTTTTGACTCTGTTTACCACCCCAGTCGTTTATCTCTATATGGATCGTATTCGGCACTATTTCTCCCGTCGTCGTCCCCATTCCCTGCCGCTACCCAGTCCGAGTTCCGCCGACTAGCCCCGGCTTTTCAAGCAAAATCTAACTGGCACCTCAGTGCCCTACTGCCAGTTACTTCGGTGTACCCCCAAAAGCGGTTTTGGAACATGGATTTTGAGCATCTAGGAATGGCTGCAACTCGCAGAAATAATGGCTCTCGATTAACGGGGGCTCCTACACGATGTTGCGACACTTCTGTCTGGCGGTGGGTTTGACTGCGGTACTGCTGATGGTGGCTTGCGGAGGCGGAACGGGCGTCTCCAATTCCCAGCCCCCTAGCAACGGTGGAACAACACAGACTCCGCCCAGTTTAAGCGCTTCGACCAGCAGCTTCAATTTTGGCAGCATTTTCATTGGATCCACCCAGCCCGGTTCTATTACTTTGACCAACGGCTCAACCACTGGACAGACCATCAACGTCTCGCAAATTACAGCATCGGGTACGGGATTTAGCCTGGTCTCTCCAACGACTTTCCCCGCAAGCATTGCCGCGGGAAAGACGCTCACAGTCAACCTGAACTTTATTCCGTCCACTGAGGCTGGCTTTAATGGATCATTGGCCATCACCAGTGATGCTTCGGATACGAACTTGGCAGTTATCCTGACGGGCACCGGTATCGAGCCCGGTGCACTGGGTAATACTCCTTCTGCAATCGATTTCGGAAACATCTCAGTTGGCACACCGCAGAGCAACCCGGTTGTGCTTTCCAATAGCGACAACAACACAACGAATATTAATCTTTCTCAGATTGTGGTGACGGGAACTGGATTTAGCTTGTCATCCCCTCCGACTTTGCCGGCGGCTATCGCACCCGGACAGACCTTAACTTTGCAGGTGACTTTTGATCCGGCTTCCGGTGGGGATGCCACTGGAAACTTAGCTATTACGAGTGATGCGACGAACCCAAATTTGTCGATTCCTCTTTCAGGATCAGCGGTGGCCGCAGGTCAGTTGCTCGCGAGCCCAGCTACACTTAGTTTTGGGAGTGTAGCGCCCGGAAACACAGCTTCGCTGACAGGCACACTCACAGCAGGATCCTCCGACATCGTGGTCAATTCAGTTACGGTGAATGGATCGCCTTATTCGTTCAGCGGACCAGTCTTCCCGACAACGGTTTCCGCTGGCAGCAGCTTACCCTACACCATCACATTCGCACCGACATCGTCCGGTAGTTTCAACGGGACGGTTTCTTTTGATAGCACGGCATCCGACTCTCCAGCAGTTCAGAATTTAAGCGGAACCGGCGCGCAGAGCGGCGGAGGCGGAGGAAGCGGCGGTGGTGGTAGTGGAGGTTCTGGCGGCTCAGGTGGCGGAGGTTCAGGTGGTGGAGGAACGCCCACAGGAGCTATAACGCCAGACTTCTTCAACCTAGATATGGCCAATTACTACACGCCGTGGCCCAACCAGCTTGGAGCGAACATTTCGATCTGGCGAACTCTTGGCGCACAATTGCGCTGGACTGATATTGAGACTTGTGACGGCGGCTCTGATCCAACTAACCCCTGTTATACGTGGACGAACTTTGACCACTGGGTCAGTAAAGCAGCCAGTAATAGTGCGGACATTCTCTACACGGCCTATTACACGCCGACATGGGCTTCTTCCAACCCAACTGCTCCTTGTCAGTCGGCGGGACTCGGCGGATGCTATCCACCGAACGACGTGGAAACTGGAGATCAACACTGGAAAGATTTTTTAACGGCCGTTTATACACATACAGCTACCACTTCCGGCCTGGAGAAAATCAAATATTGGGAGTGCTGGAACGAACCCAATGTGCCCACTGAATATAACAACAACAGCCCGGATCCGAATGTTGCATTGTCAGATCTCAACATCATGTGTACGGACTTGAAGAACACGATTAAAGCGCTTGATCCGAATACGCAATTCACGACGCCAGCCCCGGCAAGCGCCTCCGGGGTGGTGAAGTGGATGACCAAGTGGGTTAATGCCGGCTACGCCAACTATGCCGACTACATTGCATTCCACGGATATGTTTGCGTAGGACAGGGTACTTGCGTGGCCAATAGTGCGGAAACTATTCTGCCGATCATCATTAATCCCATGCAGTCCCTGCTTGCCAGCACTAAAGGCACAAGCAATGATGTCTCAGCTAAGCCGATGTGGGACACTGAAGGCAGCGATGATGCCGACAATGTACCGATATTGGACCCTGACTTACACGCTGCGTTCTACGCTCGTTACACGCTCGTGCAACAATCGTCGGGCATCTCTCACTATTCCTACTGGGGATACGATTTTGGCAATGGCATCACGCTGGTGAATAATCCAGGCACGAAAAACGCAACATTGAACACTGCTGGCGTCGCCTGGGAGCAAATCTATAGCTGGACGGTCGGATCGGCTTACACGAGTCCCTGCGCGAACACCACAGGCACGGTTTGGCAGTGTTCGCTTACGAATGGAACCAACAACACGATCATTATTTGGGATACGTCGCAGTCCTGCTCCCAAGGGGTATGCACAACCACTAATTTCCAGGCCCCGTCGAGCTATACGACTTATCAAGACCTAGCTGGAAATGCACACAACATTTCAAACCATACAGTCCCCATCGGGGCAAAGCCCATCATGCTGCAATAGGCCAAGCCAAAAATAATCACTTTGGGCGGACGCTGTCCGCCCAAATTCTTTCCAAAAAACCCCACTATACGGTCACCTATACTTAGGTTGTCCCAATTAATTCTGCTATGAAAAATTTCCCCGATTCTATGTCCGAACCGTGGCTGCGCGGGTCACTTCGTGACATTCCAGCAGTTCAGCGAGCTGTTCTACACGCGCTTGAACTTGCAAACGAAGATTTGGAACACTGGTGCGAAAATCTAAGCGATCGAGAATTAAATGCCCATCCCTCGGGACTTCCCTCGGTTGCATTTCATCTTCGCCACATCGCTCGGAGCATGGACCGGCTGCTGACCTACGCAGAAGGACAAGAACTTAGCGTGGGGCAGTTGGCAGCGCTGAACTCTGAAATGGAGCCGAATGCGACGCGAGAGGAATTGTTTACGGAATTGCGCACTGCGCTGGCAATGAGTGGAGAAAGAATCCGCCGCTTTGATGCCGCGCGGTTAGAAGAGCCACGAACAGTCGGCAAAAGGCAGCTACCAACCACTCTCGGCGGATTATTGGTTCATGTCGCCGACCACACCCAACGCCATGTTGGACAAGCGATTACAACCGCCAAGATTATGAAGGCACGCGAATAAATTGCGTAAGAATGGAGCGGGAGACGGGGATCGAACCCGTGACATCCAGCTTGGGAAGCTGGCGTTCTACCGCTGAACTACTCCCGCCCATATGTTCACTGTACAACGTCCGTTAAATGTTGGGCAAATATGCAATACGTACTTTTGCTCAACGCTACGGCTCTAAGTTATCTAGCCTCTTCTATCACTTCCCGGCAGAATTGTCGAAGGAGCTTCATATGAGATGCAGATTTCATGGCTTCCTTGCGATTTTGTTCTTCAGCATGATTTCGTTTTCGCGTGCTGAAGCGCAAACCCCAGACTCGAACATTGTTTATCTGACCAAGTGGCAGGCCTACATTTCGTCGGAAGTAACAGTCACGGTTATAACCGGGCAATGGATCGAGCTTGATACGGTATGCCAAACCGGCGGCTGGGACAAATGCGACCAACCTGAATATCTCTCTTCCGGTTCCTATACGAAAATGCCTCAGATCGGCATTGTGACGGGCAGCAACGGCGTTACTGAACAAATCTTTGGCATGTTCGCACCGTTTTCTGGAACGATCACTATCCAGGTACCGGTGGTGTATTACGGCATTCTTTACAACCACACGCTAGAGATTAAATCGGGGCCTTCGTAACTCCTCGCATCTTACTATCCACTCTAGTAAAATGAGCTCGCCTAGGCTCACGTTCACCCCAACGCGTTAGATTCGCTGCCAGCATATATACTGACTCTGTTTGGTTTTCACTTCTGCTAGAGGCCCGCAATCGCACGCCATCCATGAAAAGTAAGAAAACATCACCCGCCATCCTGGCCCGCCGACGACTGAGGCAACAACACTCCAACGGACATAGCGTCGACTTTCCACTGCAACTTAAGCAATCATCAATTCATGCCTACGGTTGCTATACGACCAAGCCGATCAAGCGCGGCGGTATCGTGGCTGAATACCTCGGTACAAAGTTGACGATTAAAGATGCCGATGAGATTTACGAAAAATCGGCCAAGACGTACCTATTTGGTCTAACCGACGGCAAGCATGTGATTGATGGAGAAAATGAGGCGGCATTTATCAACCACTCCTGCGACCCAAACTGCGAAGCCGACGAAATCAAAGGGCGCGTAATCATTACTGCAACTCGCAATATTCGGGCCGGTGAAGAGCTAACCTACGATTACAATTTGTATGATGGCGAGTTGGACGACCGCTCGCTTTGCCACTGCGGAGCAGAGAACTGCCGTGGCAGCATGTATTCAGAAAAAGAATTGGCAAAAAGATCACGGCTTGCGAAGAAAAAGGCAAAAAAAGCGTAACGGTGTCGTATGTGCCTCATCAGAATATCCTTTCACTTGGGCTTTACTTGACGGGCCTCCCTCTAAAACGCCCGTGTGTCGTTTCTCACTGAAATAGCTTCGTCTCCAACATTCAAAAATTAGGGAGGTGCCATGCGCCGTTATTTCTCATGGATTTCGTTTATCTTTGTGCTCACGTCTGTCGTCCAGTCATCCGCACAAGATTCGCGCCATTTCACATTTCACTATGGATTCACGGTCAAGAACGTTCCCCCAAATCAGAAGATTAGAATCTGGTTTCCGATGGCACATTCGGACTTATTTCAAGAAGTAAGAATCATTTCAGCCAGCGGCGATTTGCCACTCAAGAAAACGCGGGAATCGAGATTTGGGAATGAAGCGTTCTACGCGGAAGCTTCAAAGGCGAAGAAGGATGAGTTTCACTTTGAGGTGATCTATGATGTGGTGCGGCATGAGCGCCTAACGCTCGGCCTCAACACTCCTCACTTGGAACCGGTTCAACTCAATGCAAAAGATCGTAAGGAATATCTTGCGCCTGACGCTTTGGTACCTACAACTGGGCTACCGGCTGATTTGGCGGCAAAGGTTGTCGCGGGCAAAAGCACACAGCTACAAAAAGCTCGCGCCATTTATGACTACGTCTTCGAGAATATGCGTTATGACAAGACGGGTACTGGCTGGGGACGCGGTGATGTGCTCTATGCCTGTGATGCCAAGAAGGGCAACTGCACTGATTTTCATTCGCTATTCATTGCCATGGCAAGATCGCAGGGGATTCCATCACGATTTGAAATTGGCTTTCCGCTGCCGCCTGATAAACATTCGTCTGATATTGCGGGATATCACTGCTGGGCAGAATTTTTTGAGCCTGATCATGGATGGGTCCCCATCGATATCTCAGAAGCATGGAAACACCCTGAGAAAAAAGACTATTTCTTCGGCGCTCACGACGATAATCGTTTCCAATTTACCATCGGTCGCGATTTGGAGTTGAACCCCAAGCAGGATGGCAAGCCGCTCAATTATTTTGTATATCCGTATGTCGAGATGGATGGCAAGCAATATGAAAACATCTCCACTTCATTCTCGTTTGCAGATGAAGATGTGGCCAAAACGGCAATGCAGTAATGTGATATCAATCACGGTCTGAATCACTGCTTTTGGGTAGTACTTTGTGTTGCGCTGCCGGAACAGGCGTACTTCCCTTCCGATCGCGCCACAAAACTGCATTCAGCACATGTGCGTTATTCGCATCGGGACGGGAGAAGTTCATCTGGCTTGACTCTTTCGCCCCGCGAGCATTCGGCGGATTGACCTGATAGATAAGGCCATTGTCTCGATTGCTGTAATCGGCGTTGAACGCCGGATGTGTACTCTGTCCTGCAAAAAGCGGAGTCATAAGGGGGGCGTAACCGTCATTCTGGTTCATGGGTGGCAAGTTAAGAAGCGCCTCAATCGTGTGCAGCATATTTACCGTGGTATAAAAACCCGAATCCACGAATGGTTTTTCCTTGCTGCCGGGCGAGTATTTACTGATCTCAAAGGCGATCGAACGGTGCGCATCCACATGATCGGCCCCGTCCTGGGCGTCATCTTCCAGGATAAAGATGGCTGTGTCATCCCAATAGGGGCTGTGCGAAACCGCATCAACTACGCGCCCGACGGCTAAGTCATTGTCCGCAACCGACGCTGCCGGGCGTGGCTTACCGGGGCGCGTCCCACCCGTGTGATCGTCCGGCAGGTAAAGTAATACGAATTGTGGAAGTTCGCCCTGGCTGCCGTTGTCATTCTTCGCGGAATTACGTTTTCTCGCATCCACGAACGCGTCAAATTCATTGAGGAATTCATCTGCCCGCAGTTGATCCGGGTAATCAGTATTGAAATCAGGATATTTTGGATCAAAGTGATCGACCAACATCGCCTTCACAGCTCTTGCATGATGGAAAATTGGCACGGCCCACGGCCACGGACTGGTCGAACCATGCGGTTGACCGAGTTCTTCTGGTAAAGGATTACCCTTGCCGATCGAAGCCGACTTGCAATTAGCCTGCAAAGGAGATGGAGTTCCCTCTTTGGGCGATGCCGCAGATTCAGCATGACACCAAACGCCATCCACAAATTCACCATAGTCGCGGTAGGTCAAGCGATGGGTAGCGAGGTCGTCCCACAAAAAACCCGTCGCAGGAGCGTCTATGTCAGCCCGGCCTTGTTCAAAGGGATTTTCACCCGCGACATTGCCCTGATAATCGTACGTTCGCTCCCGCCCACGATAGTCGATTTGCCAGGTGTTTTCGTTGTAATCGCTAGTCGTCGCGGCCGTGGACCAGACATGACCGTCACCTGAAACCTCACCGCTGTCGTAGAAGTTGTCGAGTACTCCAAATTGCAGGGCGAGTTTATGGAGATTGGGCGTAACATCTGCGCCATAAAGAGTTAGCGAAGAATCGCCATTTCCAATTTTTGTTTGTCCTAATTTCAGATCACCCAGAACCTGATCATAAGTTCGGTTTTCTTTCATGATGTAAATCACATGCCGAATCGGGTTGGTCGCGCCTGCAAAGAGTTTCCCCTCATTCGTATGCATAAGATTTACATCTTCCACTTGGCGGGTCAGCTGCGGCAGCTGTCTTTCCATATCTGCAAAATGAACTCTGGCCACCGATCCATATAGCAGCGTCGGTATGTAGGGATGCTCATGATGCCGGCGTTCATTTTTAAGCTGGCTAGCACCATTGTTAGGACCAGTTCCCTCCCCTTTGGAAGTTGCGATGAGTAAATCCGTTCCCACGACTGCCAACGCGGAGGGATACCACTCCGTGGGCATGAATCCAATTGGGGTGGTTTTGCCACTCTCCAGACCTGAGGGATCATCGAACAACGCTATTGCATTTAATGACGCGTCGGCCACATAGAGCCGTTTCCCGTCATCGGATTCAGCAAGCGCGATAGGTGAGGACCCAGCATATCTTTGTGAAGGAATTTCCGTGTCCAGCGCCCGAATGACCTCGCCCTTAGCGGTAGAAATAACAGCTACTTTATCCGCATTTGTGAGCGCAACATATAAGAACTTCTCATCCGGACTGAGCAGCATCGCCGTAGGATGACTTCCGGGCGCCGATGGATCCTGCGGGGCAAGTACCGGAATGATACTGAGTACTTTGCCGCTTTCCAGATCTAGTTCGGCTACGCGCGAAGCATTCCACAAACTGCACCACGCACGTCTCCCGTCATTGCTTACGACCAGAGAGTGCGGATAGGAATTTGGAATGACTTCATGCGTACTGAGATCGAATGACTGCAACACGCGCGCGTCTGACGCATCAATCACCAATACATTGTCGGAAAGATTGTTGGCTACGAGCAGTTTGTCAGGTTTTCCGGGAATGACAGCGAGTCCGGCAGGATAAGGGATCGCTTTTCTTTCTTTCGCCAACGCAGTCTTAGTTAAATCCAGCGCGATACGTTTACCTTCAGCAATTTTTTGCGGCGCAATTTTCAGAAAACGATCAGGTGTTATTTTTCCGTCATGGAAGTTATAAACCGCAATGCCGTTCCCCAGGTCGCCCGGCTTTTCTCCCGTAGGATCGGTGATTGAGCCAATCGAAGCGTACAGTTTTGTGCCATACGAGCTAAAAACAAGGCCGATGAAGTAGCTTTGTTTGGCTTCCTCTCCCAAACGATCATCGGGGAAATTTGCGAGTTGATTGTTTTGCAAATCAACAATCGCGATGGATTGACGCGCCTGCGCGGCTTGGGTCCCGTAGCCATCATTTAAGAAGGCTGCATATCGCCTGTCGGGGCTCAGTGCAATCGTGGGAGTAAACCCGTTTAGCTGACCGAGATACCCCGGCGAAGGCAAGTTGAGAACTTTACTAGTCGGCAGATTCACAGAATGTGGAGACTGGGTTTGAGCAAAGACTGATGGCAGGAACAGGAGAATTATGAGCCAGCGCAAAGCGAACCTCCGTCGGGCGGACGAGAGTGGTGATGTCTGTTATTTGACTTCTGGTACTTCGTGAGTCACCGGAAATTCTGGACTGGCATTGTGGCGAACATCCGCTCCACGCACCCAGAAAATCACATCCTCGGCGATGTTCGTTGTGTGATCGGCAACGCGCTCCAGATTGCGGGCCACAAGCAAGGCGTCAAGCGCCTGTCGAGTAACCGCCGGGTTTTCATTCATCGCCTTAACCAGGTTAATGAAAGCCTCGTCGCGCATGCGGTCCACCACATTGTCCATTTCAAGAACAGCCTGTGCGAGTTCAGCCTTGCCTTCTATAAAGGATTCGAGCGAACGCCGCACCATGGCGGAGACAGCGGCAGCCATACGCGGGATATCTACCGGCAACTCAACTTTGGGCAACTCCACCATATCCATGACACGTTCGACGATGTTGACCGCCTGATCGCCAACCCGTTCCAGATCAGAGTTGATTTTCGTTACAGCAAGTATGAAGCGCAAATCCACGGCAATGGGCTGCTGTAGTGCGAGAAGATCAAACGCAAGCTCGTCAATTTCCCGTTCAATGACGTTGATTTGCGATTCTCCTTCAAGCACAGCGTGGCAACGCGCAAGATCGCGGTCAATGTAGGCCTGACACGCGCGATCTACAGCTTGTTCAGCCAAGCCGCCCATGCGAAGCAAACGCGCGCGAAGTTCATCCAGCCCCTGTTGAAAGCGTGTACGCATTATCCAAACCTGCCTGTAATGTAATCTTCAGTCCTTTTATCGGACGGAGTTGTAAATATCTTTTCTGTTTTATCGAACTCAATCAACCGGCCTAGCAGGAAGAATCCCGTAAACTCCGCCACCCGCGAGGCTTGCTGCATATTGTGCGTCACAATCACGATAGTATATTTTTCTTTCAACTGAAAGATCAGTTCTTCGATTTTGCCCGTTGAGATGGGGTCAAGCGCGGAGCAAGGCTCGTCCATGAGCAAAACCTCGGGTTCAACTGCCAGGGCCCGCGCGATGCAAAGCCGCTGTTGCTGGCCTCCTGAAAGGCTTGCGCCAGATTTTTTGCGGACTGTGTCTTTAACTTCGTCCCAAAGCGCAGCGTGCTTGAGCGAACGTTCAACGATTTCATCCAATCGGTGGTGATCGCGAAAACCATTGAGCTTCAGCCCTGCCGCTACATTGTCGTAAATAGACATCGTCGGAAATGGGTTGGGCTTTTGAAATACCATGCCGATCCGGCGGCGAATCTGTACGGCGGTTGTTCCGTTATAGACGCTTAGATCACCGACCAGCACTTTGCCATCCGCGCGCGCGTCGGGAACTGTCTCGTGCATGCGATTGAGGCAGCGTACGAAAGTAGATTTTCCGCAACCAGAAGGGCCTATGAGCGCCGTGGCATGGTTGGCCTGCGCTTGCATCGTGATGTCATACAAGGCCTGCGATTTTCCGTACCAAGCGTTCAGCTTTTCGACTTTGACGCCCACACCCATGGCTTAGTTTGCTCCCTTTAGCATGCCGCGGCTCGCAACAAACCTCACCGCGCTGACTGAAAAAACAATCAGGATAATCAAGATCAACGCGCCTGCCCATGCCTGTTTATGCCAATCGTCATACGGAGAAATCGCATAGGTAAAAATCTGCAACGGTAAAGCAGCAGTAGGCTGGTTAACTTTCCAATTCCAAAATTGATTTCCGAATGCAGTGAACAAGAGAGGCGCAGTTTCTCCTGCCACACGGGCGAAGGCGAGCATCACTCCTGTAATCACGCCAGAAGTTGCGGTGCGCAAGGTGATCGAAAGCGTCGTACGCCAACGCGGAACACCCAACCCATAAGCTGCTTCGCGCACCGAGTTGGGAACAAGCAGTAGCATTTCCTCCGTGGTGCGCGTAATCGTCGGTATCATCATGATGGCTAAAGCAACTCCGCCAGCCAGCGCCGAGAAATGGCCCTGGGTGAGTACAACCAAACCATAGGCGACGATGCCCACAATGATCGAGGGCACACCATTCAACACGTCAGCCGTAAATCTGATCAAGTTTCCTAACCTGTTACGGCCATACTCCGCAAGATAAACACCGGCGCCGATCCCCACAGGCACTCCGACCAAGCTTCCCAACAGCAAAATGAGCGAGGAACCAGCAATGGCATTTGCCATACCGCCACCGGTTTCGCCGGGTGGTTTGGGAGTCTCAGTAAGAAATGCTAGATTGATGGAACCGACTCCCTTATAAACCAAATATCCAAACACCGCACCAAGCGGCAATAGCACAAGAACAACAGCACCGCCGGCCGCGCATGTTACCAAAAAGTCCATACCGCGACGCCGCAAGCTGATACTCGGTGCAATCATGCTCTGATTTTCGTGATGGTTAGCCATGTGCTCTCGCAGGAGTGCCGCGGGTAACGGTCCACACCAAAATTTGGGCGAAAATATTCACAATAATCGTAACGATAAATAAGGCTAGCCCTACTTCAATCAATGCACTTAAATATTTATCGCTCGTGGCTTCACTGAACTCGTTCGCGATCACGCTCGCCATGGTATAACCGGGCGCAAACAGCGACTTTGAAATTTCTGGGCGGTTCCCAATCACCATCGTGACCGCCATGGTTTCTCCAAGGGCGCGGCCCAAACCCAAAATTACGCCGCCAAAGATTCCGGCGCGCGCATTGCGCAGCACGCCGACCCGAATCATCTCCCAACGCGTTGCACCCAAAGCAAGTACTGCCTCTCTTTGCTGTTGCGGGACTGCGGTCATGACTTCGCGCGTGATGGAAGAAATAATCGGGACGACCATGATTGCGAGAATAACTCCCGCGGCCAACATTCCTATGCCATATGGCGTGCCGGTAAATAGACCAGTCCATCCAAGGTATTTCCCGAGTGCAGGTTCAATGTCGTCGCGGAGAATAGGAACCAATACAAAAATCGCCCATAGCCCATAAATCACGCTGGGAATCGCAGCCAGCAACTCAGTTGTGAATGCCAGCGGAGTCCGCAACCAGCGGGGGGACATTTCCGTAATGAATACTGCAACGCCCACGCCCAAAGGCACGGCGATAATGAGGGCAAGCAGCGATGAAACCAGGGTTCCATAGACAAACGGCCACGCCCCATAAACTTCATTGACTGGGTCCCAGTCGCTGTCGAAGAAAAATTTCCAGCCGAATGCATGCCATGTGATTGCAGATTTTGTGGAAAGCTCGTAGATAATCAGGGCCACCAGGGCAAGCACGCTGAGGCCGCAAGCCAACATCGTCACATAAAATATGCGGTCAGCAAATTCACCCGCGCCAACTCCTTCTAGAAGCCGGGGATGCGAACGTGCGTCAATCTTTTCAACTGCACTCGGAACAGGTTGCGGGCCCGGCAAACGTGGCGCTCCTAATGCCTGATTCGACATCATAATAACGCTATCAAAGACTTGTTACAGGACTGTTACAACTGCCCGCCTCAGCATACTCCCATACATCTCTTCGCGCACTTTTATGCTCGTCGCGTTACACTACCTCATTCCGTCATGCCCACATTTGCCGCAGTTGACATCGGATCCAATTCCGTTCGTTTAAAAATTGCTCGCTCGACTCCACGCGGGCTTGCCGCCATTCATGAAGACCGCGAAGTCACTCGGCTCGGCGAATCCGTATTTCGCTCAGGATTCCTCTCGCCCGAAGCCATCGCAAACACTGTCAAAGTGCTACGGCGATTTCATCGCAGCGTGCAGGAAAGCGGAGTGGACGCAATTCGTGTTGTAGGTACCAGCGCGCTGCGGGATGCCCGCAATTCACGGGCTTTCCACGAATGGGTGCGTTCTGCGACCGGTTGGACGGTTGAGATCATCTCGGGCATCGAGGAAGCGCGTCTGATTCACCTGGGACTCGTCTCGGCCATGCGCATCGGCGCATCGCCAATGTTGATGATGGACCTTGGCGGTGGAAGTTGTGAGCTGACAATCTCGATGAAAGGTCATATCCGCAATACCGTAAGCCTCCCCCTTGGCGCAGTGCGCTTGACCAGCGAATTTTTGCACCATGACCCGCCGCGCAAACCTGAGATGCGGCAATTGCAGGGCTTTGTTTCACGCGAGATCAACCGCACCGCCGACCGGATTCTCCGCGCGAAACCGCGTGCGGTCATTGCAACATCGGGAACAGCGGAGTCCCTCGCGGCCGTGTGCCATGGCATGTACAAAACTAAAGGCTCGCGCTCAGCGGTCGTCTCACGAACACAAATGCGCCGCATCGCAAAAATGCTGACACGGCTGACTCTAGAAAAGCGCACGCAGCTTTCTGGCATCGGCCCACGCCGCGCAGAAATCATTGTTGCGGGGGCGGCCGTATATGCCGAACTGATGGACCGCTGCCGCCTAGCGAGCTTTCGTTATTCGCCTTTAGGGCTGCGCGATGGTCTGCTCGCGCAAATGGCAGCAGATTCCAACCATCACACACGATCCGGCAGGCAGGTCGAATCAGAGCGATGGGATTCGATTCGTGCGGCGGTCGAACATTATCACGTGGATATGGCCCACGCCTTACAGGTCCGCGCCGCCGCAGTGCTGTTGTTTTCGAAGCTCAAGTCGGTACACAGGCTGCCGCCGGACTATCTGGAATGGCTTTCTGCCGCGGCCATGCTGTATGAGGTCGGAGACTACGTGAATCGCAACGGTCGCCACCGGCACACTTATTACATCATCGCGCAATCGGAAATTCTCGGTTATACGCCGGAACAACGCGGCATTATCGCAGCAATTGCGCGGTATTTGGGTAAATCCCGGCCTGTGCCGGGCATCGGGCCAATGGAGTTGTTATCCACCTCTGATCAAGAATCCGTGATTAAGGCCTCTTTATTGCTCCGCCTGGCACGGGCCCTGAATCTGAGCCGGGGAAACGCAGTGAAACGTGCAGATGTAAAGCTGCAAGCTGGTGAGGCAAAAATAACATTGCACGCCAAATCCAGTGCCAGTGTTGATCTTGAATTGTGGGCTGTCGAAAAAGAAAAAGTTTACTTCCGCGAGGTCTTCGGACGAGAACTCTCAGCCGCGGCAGCATAAAGTCCGCGTAAGAGCCTTGGGGTAATGCACCAGTTCAACGTGCCTGAGTGTCGCCCCATTTCTACGCGGGCCACAGATCCTTTTTTCAGGTCGATCGCGCCTTCACATCCTGCCTCAGTAATGGTGCGGCCCAGAAATTCACTTAAATTTGGATTATGCCCAACCACGAGAATGGATTCCTGCTTGGCATATTTTTCCAACATTCTCCGAAAATCCACAAAAGACGCCTGTGGCCGAAGGGCGTCTTCCAGATGCATCTTGCCTTCATAGCCCAGTTCGTTTCCTACGAGCGATGCGGTCTGCGCCGAGCGTTTTAGTGGGCTGGTGAGAATCACATCTACATGGACATCGAAAGCCACCAATGCGCGCCCCACCATCCCGCATTGCACGATACCTTCCTTATCGAGGGCCCGCTTCTCATCTTTCTTCGCATTGGCCACACTTTGGCCGGCGCTGGCGTGGCGTAGGAAGTAAATCACCATAGGTTATCGCCCTCTTCCACTCACTACTTTTCTAGGCTTTCGATTGATTGCAGATTCAGGAGCTGGAATCGCTTGCAGCGTCGTTTTGCCTTCTGCGAGAGCGGCCATATACTCCTGTGCGTTAAATGCCTCTTCTCCTGACGGCGGCTTCCGCTTTCCCCGCACTTTCCAAACCCTGACATAGCTTCCATCTTTTTGTAGAATTCTCGATTTTAAATTGTCTGCCAGCAGGCTGCCCAGTATTTCGATTTTGATGCGCTCGCGCAGCAACGAGTCATACACGGGGAAAATCACTTCCACGCGATCATACAAATTCCTCGGCATCCAATCTGGACTGCCCAAATAAATTTCCTCTTCCCCACCGTTGCCAAAATAAAAAATTCTACTGTGCTCGAGAAAGCGTCCGACAATGCTGCGTACCCGTATGTTGTCGCTCACGCCGCGTACCCCCGGACGCAATGCGCACATGCCACGTATGATCAAATCAATCTGAACACCCGCCTGCGAAGCGCGATAGAGCGCCATAATCACATTCTTATCCAGCAGCGCGTTCATCTTGGCGATAATCCGCCCTGGCTGGCCGTTTTGCGCGTGTTCAGTTTCGCGATTGATCAGATTGATGCAACGTTCGGCTAAATTCACGGGAGCAACGAACAAAGGGTCGTAATTCGCGTGCTCGGCATACGCGGTAAGAAAACTGAATACGTCATGCACAGCGTGGGTAATTTCAGGATTGGCTGTAAACAGGCTCAAATCTGTATAGAATCGCGCCGTGCTCGGATTGTAATTGCCTGTGCCCAAGTGTGCGTAACTGCGGGTAACGCCGTCGGGGTCGTGGCGCACAATAAGTGATAATTTGCAGTGGGTTTTCAATCCAACCAAGCCGTAGAAAATCTGCACGCCAGCGTCTTCAAGATCGCGTGCCCATCGGATGTTTGACGCTTCATCGAAACGCGCTTTCAACTCAACCACTGCCGTCACTTCTTTATGTTCCGCAGCAGCGACCAGCGCAGGAATGATTGAAGAATGCTCGCTGGTGCGGTAGAGAGTTTGTTTGATGGAAACTACGCGCGCGTCTTCCGCCGC
>JAJPHW010000221.1 GCA_021325035.1 Terriglobia bacterium | reverse complement strand
TTGAATTCTTGTAGAGCTTCCACCGGGGGCTGAATCACGAAGTTCGTTTCGTTGAGCAAGTCAGGCAGGTTCGAGTTGTTGTCCACTCCGTCCAGCAAGAAATTATTCTGTAGCGACCGCGCACCATTGGCGCTAAAACCGTATCCGCCTTCATCGCGTGCGCCCGGTTCGCTTGGCGCGGTGCCCGGGCTGAGCAATGCCAACTGCGCAAAATTCCGGCCATTCAGGGGAAGGTTGCTCACCCGCTTCTGGTCAACGACCTGTCCCAACTCGGAAGTTTCGGTTTCGAGCAGCGGTTGCGCACCCGTGACCACCACGACTTCGGATATTTGCCCCACTTGGAGGGTCATGTTGATGGCGACACGTCCTTGCACATTCAGCTCAACAACCTCCGACACAGCCTTCTTGAAGCCTGGCTTTTCCACCGTGACCTTATAGCGCCCGATATGCAGCGGACTCGCGACATATTCCCCCTGATCGCTGGTGGAGAGCGTCATTTGGACGCCTCGATCCACGTCTTCCACCGTGACCTTGGCGCCAACAATCGCTGCGCCGCCAGTGTCGCGCACCAGTCCTACCATGGTTCCGGCATCCTTTTGCGCCCATGAGGGTGTAGCGAAGCCAATGGCTACCAAAAGCAAAAGAAAGAGCGTCCCGAGGATGTATCGGGCGCTGAGGGATACGGGCATGGACGAGCCTCCTAAAGTTGGACTCTAAAAAACGCTGCTCTGAATTCGAATGCGAATGAGTTTCGTAAATTTACGAACGATTACTTTTACTTCCGTTTACTGGCTTTGTCAACCGGAATATTTAGGTGCGTAGCTAGACAGTGAAAGATTGGGAAGCAAAAAATTCAGTACCGTGTATGGAAATCCGTCTAAGCCATTCCGCACGCCATCGCATACGAACGCAGCACTAACTGGATGTGGTAACGAATAATCGCACCCGGGTGATTCTCGATTTGCTTCGTCCGGACTGGCTCATATTCCAGCGGCAGGTATTGACTGATGAGGGTTAATGGGATCGGCCGTGCCGCGAGATTGGCAATCAAGCGCTCGATCTCGGCTTGAACCGAAATTTCGTGCCAGTAATACCGGCAGCGGTCACTATAACTGTAAGCCCGCGCGATGCGCAGTTTGTTTTCATCCCCGTTGTAGTACGACCGCCAGTAAACTGGATTGTGCAGCATTGCCTGATCCAGTGCTTCGCGCAGCTGCGATGGCTTCTGACTTTTTTCTCGGGCAAGTAGTTCATGCTCGATTGCACTCAAGCCGAACACAGCTTCCCGGAAGGCAAAGGTCAACCATGGGCCGACCTTCAGAATGGCGAAGTGATCTTCGACCATTCGGGCCAGAGCCCCGGGCGACTGATAGTCCGTGGAGTGCGCTTCGTACACGAGCGTGGTGCCAGGCAATCCCGCCGAGAGTGCACGCGCCTTTGCCCTGTCATATTCAAATACAACATCGTCCCCGAACTCCACTCCGGGCTGAACGACCACCGCGACAACCCTTTGCCAGGCTGCCGACAAACCTCTCTCTTCAAATGCCTGTTGAAAGATTTGCAGGGTCTGGTGGAGACTCTCGACCGTAGTAACGGCAGGGGGAGCACCTTGTGCCGACTCGCCCCCCGGAGCAGGAACTTCAGTTCCAATAACGTATAAAGGAGCGTCGATGCCCGGAGGCAAATGCTTCAGAGCCTCTTCGGCGGCTTCGCAAAGTACAGCAGCGCGCTGCGCTACCGTATGCTCAGAAAGCGCCTTTGAGTCATCGGCACATGCCATGCTCGCATCGAGGTGGATTTTTCGGTAGCCGGCGAGTACACAAGCCCGGGCCAGTTCACAAGCTTTGTTCAAAGCGCTCTTTGCTGTTTCGACCCTCCACGGAAATGGTCCCAGATGGTCCCCGCCCAGCAATATTTGATCTTCGGGAAATCCAAGCCGGCGCGCGACTGCATGGACAAAATCAGCGAACTGACTCGGACTGCGCCCGCTGTAACCACCTAGCTGATTGACCTGACTGGAAGTGGATTCTACGAGGAGAAAAGAGTCATTCTCCTTGGCCTGCAGAATGGCCGCATCAATGACCGAAGGATGCGCGGAACAGACGGCATAGATGCCGCCTTTTCCCGAGAGGCGGTTATGGATCATTAAGTCACGAAAGCTGGCGCTCGCGTTCTGGCTGCGTTTTCGAATCGCAGGGTTCAATGGGCACTCCTTCAAAATCCTCTCAAGGTCTCCATATCGCGGAAGAAGGAACAATCGTCGACCGAGCCAGCTTCCGACTTACGAATTATTCCATACGCTTTCGTGTTATTTCGACTCTAATGTATTATTCCCGATATCGCGTCCCTTGCTGTGAACTTGCCTTAGGAGGAGCTAAATGGATCGACGCAACTTCCTGAAATCTGCGACTGCAACCGGACTCGCAGCCAGCCTGCTTAAGACCAGCGCCAACGCCTCCATACCCGAGCACAATTGGGACAAATACGACTGGGGATCGGGGCCATCGGTTCCCGACCGGTTGTATCAGGGGCCATTCCCGCAGTACGGTCCGTGCGCAGTAGTTCCCGATAGTGACGTCTCCATGATCACTTCGCCGTCGAAAGACTTCGTCAGCAATTACGGCATGGGCCTGTTGGTTTACGTCTCCGATGACACAGGACCAATCAACGTGCCCGGCCAGACCCAGGAGCGCGCTCTCGAAGATCTGATCAAGCTGCCATTCGCGCAGAAGGTTTACATTCGCCCTAACTGGCGCGAGATTCAGAAGCAACCGGGCCGGCTCGACTTCCCGGAGTATTGGAAGGCTACGTTTGATCTGGCGCGGCGCTACGACAAGGCCATCGGTTTCCGAATCCAGCTTGAGAATCCCGATTCTCCCGAGCCCGGTATGCCGGACTTTCTCCTCAATCAGGTTCCCTACGTAAAGCTCAAAGGCGAGTGGAAGGGCGACCCCGCGGAAACACGCTACAAGAAAGATAACCGCGTGCCGCGTTACGATCACCCCGCGTACCAGGCTGCGTTTCGCGAATTAAACGAATTGCTGGCCGCCGAATTCAATGGCCATACTCAGGTTGAGTTCATGGATACGATGATGTACGGCTTTTGGGGTGAAGGTCACACTTGGCCTTACGAAGGCAATCCCTTTCCCAGCCAGCTGATCGCGGAACAGACTTGGATGGCCATGCTCGAGACGCAACTTGACCTCTGGACGAAAGTTCCACTGGCCACCAACACGCAGCCAGACTTCAGCAACGTAGGCAACGCCGACACGCTTGATCGTACGATGCGCACCAACAACTGGCTGCGCACCGACACGATCTTCATCGAGAACACACAGATCGAGGCGTTGAGCTACCGCCCGCCATGGGCGGCGGCGATATGCGAGGTTGGTTTCACCACCGGCGATGCGAAGGAACTCCGCACCGACGAAGACGGGATTACATATAACGAGCAGATTATTTCTCACGCAGCCGATGTTGGCGTGAACTATCTGTCGTTATGGAATTGGCACAAGCTCTCTGCCGGCAATCTTTTGAGTTACTACGACAAGTTTCCCGGACCGATCGATGAAATGGCCCGCCGAATCGGCTATCGCATTCGTCCATCCTTTATCTGGACTTTTACCCGCGACGGCGCGAATGGTCTGGTATTGGGACTGAAGAACGATGGAATCGCGCCGGTTCCGGGAGTGCTCCGCCTCACCGTGTTCAGTGAAGACAACAAAATCCGCGTGTCAGGCTGCATAGATGCCGGATATCCGAAACCGACAGGAGTTCATCAGGCTATGTTGATCCTGCCTGCCGGCGCACAATGGGAAGGCCTGCGCCTGAAAGCGGAACTCGAGGTCAAGGGCATGCGCCACTCAGTTCGTTGGGCGTGCCGGCAAAAGCTCAACGCGGACGGCTCGCTGACCCTGCGCCACAATTACAATCCCGAGCATCCGTTGGTGTAGGCGTTGGGTGAGCTTTGGTTTTGGGGGCCACTTCAGCCATTTGACTTTGACGATCGACGCAACGTTTCCGAAGGTTTCTCTCCGAAACGACTTTGATATTCCGCCGCGAAACGGCTCGGATGCAAGAATCCCCATCGAACAGCAGCAGAAGTAACGGTCGTATCATGATTTGGATGTATAAGTTCTTCGCGAACGCGCTCAAAGCGCACTCGCCTCAGGAATTCCATGGGCGAAATGCCCCGGCGGCGCAGGAACATATTTTGCAGGCTGCGGGCGCTGATTCCCCCGGCTCCGGCCAAATCTCCCAAAGTGAGCGGCTGATCGGCCGATTGATGAATAAATTCTTCGACCGCTCGAAGTTGCCAGGGAGCAATTTCCCTCTCGATGCCGTTTACTAATTTTGTGTAATTGTGCCCCAGTCCTTCCAATACAAGGGTAATGAGAGAACGCTCCATTTGCCGTATGGCGAAATCGGCTTGGCCTGTATTGGGATTTCCAGCTTGCACAAAGAGCTGCCCAAGAATGCCTCTTATGATTAATCCTGCGCCTTTTTCGAAATTTACGCTGGGACTAAACTCTACCGGACGGATGATCTCCCGATCCAGCAGTCGTGAAAGCTCGCCTTTTAGCGCATCAGGAGAAAACTTCGCCCCAAAGACCTCCCAATTTGGAGCCGTGCGAACACGCATCGGCTGCATGCCTGGAAGAAATACGCCACGCGATGGAGAAGACACGATGGTCTGTTTATGGAATATGTACTCCGATGTACCTCGATTGCAGAAAATCAGTTTGTAGTAGGGAGAATCGGGCGTGGAACGAATTTCCATCGCCGGGGAAAACCACGTGTAGCATAAGGCTATATCTTTTAGATTTTTGAGTTCCAGCTTTGCGTGGCCCTGTAGTGCGCGGTTGCGCATTTCAAAATGAATAGGGCCGCATTGTTCGAGACGAGATAAGACTTCATCCCAATTCCGTGAAACCAACTGCTCACTATTCGAGTCCAACCGTTTCAGAAAACCGCCGGTCAATGCGTCCGGCCCAGGAAAAACCATACTTAAAATTTCCTCAGTAAGCCGGTCAATTTTTGGTTGCTAGGCGTTCTCTATCCACACTCGACCCGGAAGACACTCCGCGACTACGAATCATGTACTTATTGTGTTGTACGTATTTTGATTCCCAAGCTGGCAGCGCCCGCGACCGCCGTCTCCCAAAGTCGCGAGCGTTGCAGCTTTTGGAACGATTATTAATAGTTGGCTACGTCTTCGAAGAAGCGTCTATCCGTTTTGCGCAGACCCATATTGTGGTCTGACCTTTCGACCGTTGTTTTTGCGGTGCGAAAATTCTCACACTTCTTATTTTTGTTTCATCGCGCGGCGCAGCGTTTCTGAGGGCTTCTCTCCGAATTTGGCGTGGTAATCCATGGCAAAACGGCTGGGATGCGAGAAGCCCCACTGCATAGCGGATGATGTAACAGTGGCATTGTGTTTGGGATGGAGGAGTTCGTCTCGCACGCGCTCAAAACGAACGCGTCGAACAAATTCCATAGGCGAGTATCCCCTTCGGCGCAGGAACATGCTTTGGAGGCTGCGTGAACTCACTCCGCTGACGGCTGCAAGATCGCCGAGCGAAAGGGGTTGATCAGCAGATTCGCGGATAAATTCTTCGACAACGCGGAGTTGCCAGGGGGCGATTTCTCTTTCGGGGCCGTTAATAAATTTTGAGTAGTTGTGTCGCAAGCCCTCTAATATGAGCGTCATCAGTGCTTGTTCGGCTTGCTCCAGCGCTAATTCTCCAACGCAGGATTCCTGTTTACCCGCCTTTTTAAACAGATCCGTCAAACAGCGCCGCACGAACATACCAGCGCCGCGATCGAAGTGGACCGCAGGGTCAAACTCTAGCGAGCGAACAACCTCGCGGTCCAGCAACCGCGATAGCTCCTTTTGCAAAACCTCAGGAGAAAATTTCGCCGAAAAGACATGCCAGTTTGGCTCCGTAATCACCCGGACCGGTTGCAAGCCGGGTAAAAACGCGCCTCGTGCAGGTGAAGTGACGAATGAATGTTTGTGTACGGTGTATTCCGATGACCCGTAAAGCCGGAAATATAACGCGTAAAAAGGAGTGGCTGGGGCGGAATAGATTTCCATCGCGGGCGAAAACCAGGCAGAGCTCAAAAGAACGTGCTTCAATTTTTTGTGTTGGAGCTTCACCTGGCATTGCGCGGTTCGCTCTAATAGCGTGTATTTTTGCGGGAAGTGACGTTGAAGAATAAATTTGGCTTCTTCAAAACTGTGAGCGACCCTTTGTTCCGTTCCAGACCCAAGGACCCTGAAAAGATTGCCGGTTAATTCGTCCGGCGGAGCAAACTGCATCGCGCAAAACCCTTCGTCACGTAGGGGAATAATAGCTTATTAGTAAAATTTCTATCGCTATTAGAAAAACTACTATGAAACAATTAGATAAATCCACACGTATTTTCTGCACTTACATGGCCTGCGCAAAATGGATAGACGCAGGCCGCAACAAAATGCTAGGAAGAGCGTGTTGTGAAATTTTCTATCGTTTTTCGTGAAACGGATAGACGTTTCTATTCACAATGTGCTAATCGCTCCGACCATTTCTTCGTCACCCAGTCTGCGCAAAACGGATAGACGCATGCCTGAGAAGCATGGCTTACTAGAAACATAGTTGGGAACCACAGATGCTCGTGGCTGCTGGGGAGTGAGGCAGCCACGGGTGTTATTGATGTCCCACGGCCATGCAATTAACGAGATGGGTCGAAATGAATTGGCGCTTCCCCATATTGTCTTGAACCATCAACTCTCCCACCTCAAGGAAGTGGCCATCCTTTGAGGACCGTTTTGCTGGTGGATGATTCAAGCGCCATACGCGAGGTTCTTCGCGCTTATTTGGAGTCGCTGAGAGTTCACGTTGTCGAGGCGGCGAGCGCAATTGAAGCGATTATTATCAGCTACTCACATTCTCAAAATATTGATCTACTATTCACGGACATTGATATGAGCGGCGGCTCGGGCTGGAATGCCGCAAGAGAAATTGCCCGCCTCCGTCCCGGAATCCACATTTTGTTCATGTCCGGTGGCATCACGCGTGCCGAATGGGAAAACAGCACCAACAAACCATCTCGCAGTTATTTCATTCAAAAGCCATTCCGCCTGGAAGAGCTGAACTCAACTCTAAATCTTATTTTTTCCTCCATGGGTGATCACCGCGATGTCAATACAAAGAAGTAAATTTTTGAGCCGCTTCACCAAGACCAAAGACAGCAGTCTTGAGGAAAAGCGTGATTGTGCCTGGATAAGCTGCTCCAACGTCGCTGAAGCGACCTTGAATGGCCGCCCCATCTGCCGCGATCATTTTTACGAAACGGGAAAGAACATGGTGGATTCGTACCGTGAGAGCTTGCAGGAAGCTCTGCCCGGTAAAGCCCACGCTTCTATAATTCTCACCTCTTTATCCGAGTTAATCAGCGAGACAACTTCTCTTGTGGCACGCGCAAAGTTTTTGGGACCATGGCAATTGGACCAGTTTCGAGGTCTCTCGCTATCGGCCATGGAGTTATACCGGCGTATTCAACGCAGCCCCAGAGTGCAATGCAATATCCCGGTCCTGTTGTTTCGAGATATTGGGCCACTTTCTGAGGAATTAACCAGCACCCTTGACGTGAGCCGCAGAGGAGCCTGCGTATCCAGCACAAATCTTTGTGCGGCGGGAGAAAAAATCTGGATTCAGATCCCATCCAACCCTCAACGCAGCCTGACAAGAGTCGCGTGGGTAAAAAGAGCAGAGAGAGCAGGCTTCATAATGGGACTCGAAATTCTGGACCACGATGACTTCTGGGGTTTCGAGTCCTTGACGGCCCCGAAAAAAATTCCCGGCGCGGGCACCGGCATCTTGAAAAATTCAACTAAATACACCGGCGGTCCTACTCGCGCGTGAGTTCGCCTTCTTTCACGCCAGTAATCGTCACGAACCGTATGACGCCTTTGTCATCTTCAAAAATCAAGCCTGTGCCTTCGTTATTCACGACAGCCGTCACCAGTCGTCCATAGGATTTAGGGATTCCGCCTCGGGTTGGCGTTTGGTCGTAGCGCGCCAACTCGCCTTCTTTCATGCCTGTAATGCTGACGAAACGAATGACGCCGTCCGTGCCTTCAAAAATCAGCCCTGTCCCGATTTGATCAGGGATGGCTGCCACCAGCCGGCCATAAGATTTCGGCACTACGCCCTGAGAAAACGTGGATGCATGGGCCGTCGCATTGCGATTTCCCGTCATATAAACCGCTACCAGCAGCGCACTACACCCTAAAACGACCAGAATATTCTTCCGCATCGCTGCAAACCTCCATTGAAGTGGACCTTATCGCGAATCGCGTCTAGTGCGCGCCAGCCGGTTGCACCAGAATTTTGTGCATCATTCCAAGATCTTCATGCAACAAGATATGACAATGGAACACATACGTTCCAGCCGTGGTTGGATCGCTGAAATCCATGCGCAATTTCACGCTGTGATAGGGATGTCCCGGGCCTTCCCAGAAAGGAATAGTGATGGTGTCAATCAGGTCTTGATTCGGTGCCGGCTTTCCATCAATTTCCAATACGCGGAAGTGCTGTTGATGGATATGGAACGCGTGGGTTTCGAGTGCGCGGTTCTCAATCGTCCACTCTTCCACCGCGCCGACCTGAGTCGTAATTGCAGGTTTTTCGTCAGCCTCGAACACCTTTTGCGGCTGCCCGTCAACCGTAATGTAGAACTGAATTGGGCCGTTTGTGCCGCCAAATTCCTCAGAGAAATATATCTTGCGTTCTGTGGTCGCAGGCTGCTTGTTTGCATCCATGAATTTCGAATTATCTACCGGCGTGTTCGTGGCAGGTGCCTTGTAACCATCTTTATCGGCGTCCGTGCTCAACTCGATGTTGGCGAGCGTTTGCAGCAAATCCGGGTTGCCGGTGGGGCCGGTCGAATAGTTATTGGTAATGAATGAAGCCGATTCACCAGCGCTCGGCGCTTGCACAATGAACTCCGCGCGGCCCGCCGGAGGAATCAGAATGGTATTGACCATGCGCGGTTGTGCCAGTGGATAACCATCCAGCGCTATCAGCTCCAGGGGCTGGGCTTTGAGGTTGTATTGCACTTGCAGTGGAAGAAAATCCTGAATTGTCGCATTGGCTACGCGCCAAAATTGTTTTTCTCCGGGCTTCATTTCGATCTTCGGCAAGGGCAAACCAAAAACCGCCTGATGATAGTTGATCGTCAGTTGGTACGGACCCGGAACCCAGGGAACAAGATATTGCTGCCGAATCACGAAAACGCGCTCCGTGAGGCCGGTGACTTCGGGGCGAACTTTCTCCATCCCATTCACGATCAGCGCTCCGGATGCGCCGCCATTGACCTGAAATTCCGTAAAACCGTGAACGTGTGGGTGGTACCAGTAGAGTCCCGGGGGCTGCGTGCTGGGAATCTGCATGTTGTATTGGAATACCGGCGTTCCGGGCTGAATCAGCGTGTTGATGACGTCATCCTGATGGCAGTTAGGCGGCACATTTAATCCATGAAAATGGATGTTGGTGGAACTAACCGTCATCTGCCCACTATCTCCGCAGGTTGCTGCTGAGGAAGGCGGCATTTTCATGCCCGCGGAGCCATCACTCTGAATATCATTCTTCACGCCGAGCTTAAGAATGTCGCCTTGATTCAAACGCAGGGTCGGTGATTCCACGAAATTCTTGGAGGTTTTGTAGTTGAAACAGTAGTGTGTGTAACCCTGGTCATCCACCGAATGTCCCATGACGAAGTCCGCATCCAGTTCGCCGTTGGTGCTGATAAGATTCAGCGGGTCCTGCACCACGGTTCCCATTTTCGGCCGTGCCGGGCAGTTTTGCGCGGTCGCATATAAAGTGCCGAACCCAATAATTAAAATTGCCAGGAAGTATCTTTGCGCCGAACCCATGTTCCGCTCCTTAAACCTGATTTCTCCAAAAGAAAAACGAAAACATTCAAACCTTTTGCCTCCCATATTAGAAAGCGCGAGGCGGAAACATTGCAATTGACAATAGTCCAGGGCTATTGGGATCTGACACAGGGGTATTGGCTGCTCCGGTCAATGCGCACTTCCCGTTGGATGAAACGACCGGAATCACTGCAATAGAAGAAGTTGGCCCATACTCAGCCGCGTAAACCGCTTGCCCGGTGCCATTCGGACTGGCCAACGTGAGCCCACCCAGGTAATACCAAACCGATCCGTAGCCTTGCAGCAACCCCGTGCGGCAGCCTTTGCCGAGCGTGCCATTAGTCTTATCGAAAAATGCAGCGGAAATTGCAGAGCCCTGCGTATTGCTGATATAAAGCAAACTTTCATCCGGGCTCAGCATAACGTTGCTCGAATTAATTCCCGTCGGTGAAAGATATGCGATGGTCTGGCTGAGTTTGCCAGAGGAAATGTCCGATACTTCAATCAAAGTAGAGGTCGAAGTGTCGCCAAAAATGGCGAAGTGTCCATCTTGCGTAATATCAACGCCACTCGGATAGCTATTACCTTTCGCCGCCCCGGTTGAATTCTGCTTATCCCCATTAGAAACTGGAAGTCCGGATGCAATGTTGAAAGACTCAATCGACCCGTCTCCATAAGTCACGACCATAATGTTGCCGTTGACGGCCATGCCGTCAACAATGCCGCCCTGCAATCCGCCGGCTTGAACATCGCTGACAAAACTGAGCGCGCAGCCCGGCTGAATCTGGAATGTTCCAATCGTGCTCGCATCTGTGAAGCTTGCATAGAGGTACTGACTATTCAAGGCTAGGCCAATACCATTCGACGCGCCGGTATCATTCTGCGATCCCGTCACGCTCCCTCCAAGTGACAAAGTGTTCACATTAATAAAGGAAATGTCGCCGGATGCTGCATCAGAAGCGAAGACGCATTGATTGTTGCCTGCATTGAGCGTCCTTACGCGGTTCGCAGGAAAATAACCACCCGAGATGCCAAAGCCCGCAGTTGGAACCTGCTCAAGGAACGTAAGACTTCCATTCGCTCCCACGGTATAAAAAGTCACGCCGTTTTGCGAGAAATTTCCCATCACGTCGTCATTTGTCACGACGTATTGTGGGGTCGAAGCCACTGCTGACAAAACAAATGCAAAACTGAATAGGATGCCCGCAATGGCACGGGGAACTTGTGCGACACCTGTCTTTTTCATGCCCGACACCTCGATCTTTTACGCCAAATTGAGTAGAACACGCGACTCTAGCTGTTCAACGGCGATGTCTGAAAAGGGCTAGAGAATAAAGTCTCCGGCTGAAAGTCCCATGGGAGAATGAGAGGCCGGATGCATGAACGGAATGAATCTATCGCTGTAAAACAACGGAAGCAAGTAGTAAATTGTCATTTTTTGTGTCTTGCAACAAATTCTTCATTTTTGCAACAAGATGTTGAGTGCAAAACATTTCGCAACGATGTGTGGCTGAAGTCCAAGCGAGACGGAAAGCCTTCGTCAAGTAATCAAAAGGTTTGGCACAAATAGGTTTTCCGCATTCGCCGGACGCAAAACTTTGGTTACATGACACTTAACCGCTAATACAAAGAAAATACACATACATAGACGGCGCAACTTGGCCAAGAACTGCGGGTTTGAGCTAATAATTAAGCCCCCCGTTCTGGCCAACCGGCGATGCCGAATTTGTATCGAAAGCACAAGGGTTAAGTGAAAAAGCCGCAAATACTTGCAATTCTTATTCTAGGGCTTCATTGCCTCGGGAGCTCGCTGCACGCCCAAGCCACTCTCCTCCTGGAAGAACCGTTCGGTTTTTTCGGCGCCATGAATCCCACCGGACACGCCGCCATATATCTTTCGCGGGTTTGTGCAGAAACTCCCATTACGCTTCGCCGCTGCAATCCGGGCGAAATGGGAGTCGTTATCAGCCGCTATCACAAAGTTGCCGGTTACGACTGGATCGCAGTTCCACTGATTCCCTATCTTTATGCGGTAGATAAAACCTCTGATGTTCCTCCCAAAGTGGATGAAAAAACCGTAGATGCATTGCGCGATCAATACCGCCGCGAGCACTACTCATCCTTGATTGCAGACGGCCCAAACGACAGCGCTCCCAAGGGCGAATGGATTCAGCTTCTCGGCGCGTCCTATGATCGCAAAATTTACGGCTTCGAACTGGAAACCACGCCGGAGCAGGATGACGAAGTCATCCATTATTTGAATGATCGTGCCAACCATGCGCATTTCAATCTTCTATTTCGCAATTGCTCCGATTTCGCGAAAGAAGTTCTGAACCGTTATTATCCGCATGCGCTGCACCGCAATGTTTTGGCCGACACCGGATTCACCACCCCCAAAGAAATCGCGAAATTGCTGGTGCGATATGGTCATGAACATCCGGAACTGCGTTTTTCAGCTTTTGTGATTCCGCAAGTATCCGGCCTCGGCCGGAGTAAATCCACCCGCGGGGTCCTTGAGTCGCTAGTCAAAACAAAGAAATATGCAGTGCCGCTGTTTTGCTTGCATCCCTGGGTGGCTGGAACAATGGGCGTAGCGTATCTGGCAACCGGCCGTTTTAATCCGTCTCACTATGCCGAGACCGTTTACGACCCCCGCGAAGATCAACGCGAACTGCCGCAAGATTTACTTGCCGCACGAAGCGCACGTACGGCAACCGCACCATAAGCTGGCCGCATCAGATTTCTCTGTAAAGTAACGTAAAGTTCTACGGGAAATTACGAGAAGTCCGCCGACATTGGTAAAATCGCATCATACACAAACAACGGAACACTGGATCCCACTTTTGCCTAAGTCAAAAATCTTTCTGATTCTCTTTTTTTCTTGTGTGGCCGCCGTAGCGCAAACCACAAGTACGCCGTCATC
>JAJPHW010000021.1 GCA_021325035.1 Terriglobia bacterium | reverse complement strand
GGCTTGGCGACAGAAAGCCCACCGACGAGCTTGTCCACGCGCTCGACCATCTCGGCGGCAGCTTTATTGGTGAAGGTCATTGCCAGAATGGAATCCGGCATAACACCAAGATTTTCAATCAAATGCGCAATGCGAAACGTGATGACGCGCGTTTTGCCGCTGCCCGCGCCGGCGAGAATGAGAACCGGACCTTCGGTCGTTTCGACAGCTTCACGCTGCTGCGGATTGAGTTGATCGAGAAAAGACAATGCGGGAGTAGCTCCGGAAGCTATGAATTGATTTTACAGGACGACCGAGGCTGACAGGCAGGTGGGCCGTACGAAATACGGCCCAGGATTGACGGGCGTGGGCGGAAGACGGCTATTTGTAAACAATCGTCGTACAGTCTTCCGTAGGCTTGGCCAGAGGCACCCAGGTTTGGTCGGGCGAATAAATCACGCCGGGATTGGTTGTGCTCGGGTCGTAAATAAGCGAGTATGCGGTTTGGTTAGCTTCAATAGCCCCATTCGGGTTGCTGGTTTGAACAACGGCAACCGAGAAACCATCCAAGCCAACCTGCGAACCCTTGGGAATCGTGGTGGGTACCAGAGCGAAAACTCCCATGTATTTGGCCAGAGATAGGCCCGGATCCATGTGAGGCGTAGGTGAACCTCCGTTGTAGACGCCCATTTTCGAAGGGTCGAAATTGAAGTCCACTTTGCCCTGCGTGTTGTCTATGCTGTGTACCTTAAAAACCACATAAGCGGCATTAGGCCCAGCACTCCACAAGCTGGTTCCATCATTCCAGCCATTGCAGGAACCAACCTGATGGTAAGTAATAGTGGCGGTGCCATTGGAGTTGCAGCCATCAAATCCGGAGACGCAGATGATAGCGACTGTCAATGCTGCGGTTGACATGAGCCGGGAACAAAGCGATTTCATATTTCCCTCCTGCAATGATGGTGACCGGAGGGCTTCGGGCGTTTCACTCATTTGTTACTTTATTCGGCGCCGCAATAAATTCCGTTGTTTTATGGCATGCTTCTAAGCCAGTACCAAGCCAGATCAAGATTCGATAGTGACGGGAGTGGTCTTACATTCCACACAGGGGCAGACTTCGCGCAGAAATTTCCAGGAATAGATTCCCAGATTGTGGCCATCATTCCAATCAAAACGAATAGCGTACTTGCCCACGCCCTCGGCTTTGAGGGCTTTGGCAGATTCTTTGAACATGGGCAGCGTCCCGGGAGCTGACTTCGCGGGCTGGCCGATCTTTCTGCCGCTTTTCCCACGCTCGTCGTCGCACAGCGCGCAGGGGCAGGCGTCTCGAAGAAAAACAAAGGAAAAGTGGGATTTGTGGCCGTCTTTCCATTCGATGTCGAGGCCTTCCCCGGTCGTCAGATGGACTTTGACCGACTTGGGATCAGAAGAGACAGCCATATTCTGAGTATCGCACAGGCAAAAAGGCCACCACGAAGGACACAAAGTAGCACGGAGGAAAATCAAAGCTTGATTCTTCGTGTCTTTAGTGGTGGTTTTACAGGAATTGAGAAAATCCGCGAAATCCGCTAAAATCTAGACTTTACAGGTTGAGCAACTACTTCTCTGGAGTTTCGAGTCATCATGGCACAAGTATGTGAAATTTGCGGCAAGGGGCCGCAGTTCGGAAATAACATCAGCCACGCGCACAACGTGTCGCGGCGGCGCTGGAACGTCAATCTGCGTCCGGTTCACGCCAAAGTGAATGGTCAGGGCAAACGGATTCGCGTCTGCACCAACTGCCTGCGCAGCGGTAAAGTGGTGAAGGCGTAGAGTTTAAAAGGCCCGAGTAAACTCGGGCCTCATAGCTTAGAAACTTTCCACCCCTTACTGCACTTTCAGCAATTCCACGTCAAAGATGAGATCAGCGCCCGGAGGAATCACTCCGCCTGCGCCGCGATCTCCGTAAGCCAGCGCAGCGGGAATGTGAAGCTGGCGCTTTCCGCCGACTTTCATGCCAGCGACCCCCTCATCCCAGCCCTTGATTACCTGGTGCTGTCCCAGTCCAAATTGAAAGGGCTCGTTGCGGTCCACGGAGCTGTCGAACTTCTTACCGTTGGTCAGCCATCCGGTGTAGTGAACAGTTACATTCTGCCCAGCAGCTGCGGTCTCGCCGGTGCCCACCTTGATGTCCCAATACTTCAACCCATCGGCTGTCGTGGTACCGTCTCCGGTCACTTTGGTTGGTGCAGATGTATCTACTTTTTTCACAGGCGCGGCCTTTCTGGTTGCGGTTTGCGCGTACACAAGAACTGCCGCAAACGCAATCAACGCGATCACGATAAATTTCTGCATTTATTTCTCCTGACTTAATTTTTCGGTAGGACTCGAACTAGACTAACGCGATTACGTCTATCTCGACCAGTACGTCTTTGGGTAATCGAGCGACTTCGACGGTAGAGCGGGCAGGCGGCGCGACGTGGAAGTGACGGCCGTAGACTTCGTTCATCGCGGCAAAGTCACTCATGTTTTTCAGGAAGACTGTGGAACGAACAACTTTTTCAAGGCCGCTACCGGCAGCTTGCAAAATTCCTGAGAGATTTTTGATGACGCGCTCTGTCTGTGCCGCAACATCGCCCGCAACAACCTGCTGCGTGGCGGGATCAATCGCAATCTGCCCGGAAATAAATACAAATCCATTCGCCCGAATCGCTTGCGAATAAGGCCCGATGGCTTGGGGAGCGTCTTTTGTGGCAATCACTTCTCGCATGAATTCTCCTGATTAAAGTTTTTGCAAGCGTTGCACATCGTGCACGCCCGGTACTTTGCGCACGCCGTTAATGATGTTTTCCAGATGCTTCAAATCAGCGATGTCGAGGACGACATCCACATTGGCTTGCCCGTTTTCCGATCTCACTTCGAGATTGCGGATATTTGTTTTGGCGTCGCCGATGACGGCTGTGATCTGTTTCAACATGCCGAAGCGGTCGTCACAGAAAACAGTAATTTTGACAGGATAGGCACTCGGAGTTTCGTCTTCATGGCCCCATTCGACATCAATGCGTCGCTCGGGCTCATACATTAAATTGGTGACATTTGGGCAGCTTACGGCATGTACAGCGACGCCTTTGCCGCGGGTGACGTACCCAACGACAGCTTCCCCGCGGATGGGGTTACAACAACGTGCGCGATAAACGAGGAGATCGCCGTGGCCTTTGACGCGAATGGCGTTGTGTTTATCTCCGCCGAAAACCCTCCGCACGACGCTGGTAAAAGCACCCGGTTTTTCGATCTCTTCTTCCGGCGGCGGTTCCGTAGCGTTGGGGGTCAGCTTCGCCAGCACTTGGCGTGCAGCGAATTTGCCGTAGCCGATTCCGGCCATGAGGTCATCAATCTGGCCCAGGCCATAGTCGGAAGCTGCTCGTTGCAGGTCTTCGTCTTTGATGTCTTTGAAGGCGATGCGATACTTGCGAGCTTCCTTTTCAATCAGCTTGCGGCCGATTTCGACGGCGCGCTCCCGCTGATGAATGTTCAGCCAATGCTTGATTTTGTTTCGCGCGCGCGACGACTTAACTATGCCCAGCCAGTCGCGGCTTGGCGAGTGTCCCGTTTGAGTGAGAATTTCGACGATGTCTCCGCTATGCAATTTATGGCGCAACGGCACCATGCGTCCGTTGACTTTGGCGCCGACGCACGCATGACCAACCTCGGTATGAACGGAATAGGCAAAATCAATCGGCGTAGAATCTCGCGGCAGAACGACTACTTTGCCCTTCGGCGTAAAGGTATAGACCTCTTCCGGATAAAGATCAATTTTCAACGTCGAAAGAAATTCGTTGGGATCGGAGACATCGCGCTGCCATTCGACCACCTGCCGCAGCCACGCGAGGCGCTGCTCGTCCTGCGCCGAGACTGGACCGTCTTTGTACTTCCAGTGCGCGGCGATGCCTTCTTCCGCTGTGCGGTGCATCTCTTCGGTACGAATTTGAATTTCGAAGGAGGTACCTTGCTCGGTGATGACCGAGGTGTGGAGGGATTGGTAAAAGTTCGGCCGGGGCATCGCGATGAAATCTTTAATGCGGCCCGGCACTGGCTTCCAAACATTATGAACAATTCCCAGCACTGCGTAACAATCTTGCACGGAGTTTGTAATCACGCGCATAGCGTAGAGGTCATAAACTTGCTCCACGCTGATTTTCTGCCGGATGAGCTTTTTGTGAATGCTGTAGAGGCGCTTCGTCCTGCTTTCAACCCGTGCCGTAATTCCCGCATCTTTTAGCTTTTCTCGCAGCGTATTTGCCACACGATCCAGAAATTGCTGCCCGACTTTGCGGCGCGCTTCCACCGCATCGTGAACTTGCTGATAACTGATTGGATCGAGGTAGCGGAAGCCCAGGTCTTCCAACTCACCGCGAATTTTGCCCATGCCCAGGCTGTGGGCGATGGGACCGTAGATGTCCAGCGTTTCGCGGGCGATTTTTTGCTGCCGCTCCGGCGCCAGATGCTCCAGCGTGCGCATGTTGTGGAGGCGGTCAGCCAGTTTGATGAGAACGACGCGGATGTCGTCCACCATCGCGAGCATCATCTTGCGCAGATTTTCCGCTTGCGCTTCTTCTTTGGTGGCGAAATCAATTTTGCTGATTTTCGTTACGCCTTCAACAATGTGCGCGACTTGCTCGCCGAACTCTTTGCGAATGTCCACGATCGTAACGGACGTGTCTTCGACGGAATCGTGAAGCAATCCCGCAGCAATGGCGGTCGGATCCATCTTCATCTCCGCCAGAACAAGGGCAACTTCCAGTGGATGTACGAGATAGGGTTCGCCCGAGGCGCGGGATTGGCCGGCATGGTGCTTTTGCGAAAAATCGTAAGCTTTCCGGACAATTTCCAGATCGTCTGCGGGACGATTTTCGCGCATGTTTTGCAGCAGGTCGCGGAACTTGGTGACCGTGAGGACGTTGGTGGCGATCTGTTGACGAAACGTTCCCATGCTGGATGCCAGCCTGCAGGGCGCAAACGGAGGCTGGTATTCGAAACCTCTTGTGAAGATTATACTTGGCAGGCCTTCCGCGGCTGCTATTCAGGGCGGTGACGCTCGTAATTTGCCCGATTTATGCGGAAACCCTAGCCTTTCAGCAGATGGCTTCATCGCTGGGAGGAGAATGATGCGCAAACCGGTCGCTAGAATTTTCTTGATGATCTTGATTTGCGGGTTGAGCGCATTCGCATTCCAGCAAACTCCTCCGCCAAGTTCAGGCGAGCAGCTCCCGGTTCCGGGCCGGCCAGTTGCGGCGGATCACTCGCAGCTATCCGAACACAACATCGAATGGATGAAGACACAGCCGCCGCAGGAGCAAATGGAGTTTCTTCTGCAAGCTGCGGTGAACCATGACCACGGCGCGACCGACTACATCAACAAGATGGTCGAAGAATGGTTTGGGCAATTACACTCCACTCCCCGCTGGCAGGTATTACAGGATACGGCGCTTTACTCCAATGACTTGCGCGTACGCGCGGCTGCGATCGAAATTAATTTGGCGGTTTATAAGCTCGCGAAATCTCCGGCAACCATCGAAAATCTGGTCAAAGCCGGCGAGCGCAGCGTAAAGAATCGCCCATTTGCGGCTTGGGAAATGGGCATGCTGGCCAATCGCGGCGTCGAATTAGAACGGGTGCGCGGTGTGCTGGAAAATTATCTTCACGATCCCGATCAGCAAACGCGCTTTTGGGCAGTCGAGGGATTGGCGCACCTCGGAACCGATGAAACCATCAAAGATTTCGTCGAGGTGCTGCATACCGATTCATCTTTGGATGTGCGTGAGCGCGCCGGATGCAGTCTGGCCAAATCAGGCATGTTAACTCGCGAGCAGCGGATGAAAGCTGTGCCGGGTCTGATCGATGTCGGTGAAGATAATTCACTCGACCCAACCACCCGCTCGTGGGTTTTTCAGGCGCTGCGCGAAATTACAAACGTCAATCTGCCCAATGATCCCACGAAATGGCGCACCTGGTGGCTAAATTCCGGTTCGGCAAAAGTTCAGGAATTTCATCAGGGCGATTCTTCGGCGGTTTTGGGCAACAGTTGATCTCGTTGGAAATTTGTGTTCTACAAATCCTGCTAGAGTGGTTTCGTGGCGGGCAATCCTAAAAAAGTTCTTGTGAGCGGAGCGTCCGGGTTTATCGCCTCTGGTTTGATTCCTGCGTTAACGAAAGAAGGTTGGGAGGTTTTTCAACTCATTCGCGGAAAACCTGTGAATGCACAACAAATTGGATGGGATCCATCTCAGCCCGTGGATTTGGAATCGGTTTCCGGCTTTGAGGCCGTCATTCATCTCGCCGGCGAAAATATTTTCGGCCTCTGGACTGTGGCCAAGAAGCAGAGAATTCTCAACAGCCGCGTCGTTGGAACCCGGCATCTCGCCGAGGCGTTAGCGCAGACATCCGAACCGCCACGAGTATTCTTGTCAGCCTCCGCGATTGGTTACTACGGCAGCCGCGGCGACGAAATCCTGAACGAAAACAGCTCATCAGGCGGCGGTTTCCTGGCAGAAGTTTGCCGGGCGTGGGAAGCAGCTGCTGAACCTGCCTCTCAGGCGAGAATCCGCATTGTCCATCCGAGAATCGGGGTGGTTCTGAGTTCTTTGGGCGGCGCGCTCAAGCAAATGCTGACGCCCTTTCGTTTGGGATTGGGCGGAAGAATTGGCAGCGGCCGTCAATGGATGAGCTGGATTGGTATTCAAGACCTGGTTGGCGGATTTCTTCACCTGCTGCGAACAGAGTCGCTGGAAGGCCCGGTCAATATGGTGGCTCCGCAACCAGTGACGAATGCTGAATTCACAAAAACTTTGGCCGTGGCCTTATCGCGACCTGCGGTTCTGCCGGTGCCCGCGTTTGCGATTCGGCTGGCGTTGGGGCAAATGGGAGAAGAACTTTTACTCGCCAGCCAGCGGGTGAATTGCACAAAGCTAATGGTGAGCGGATATCAGTTTGAAAGTCCGGCTTTGAAAACCGCTCTCAACAAAATTCTGCGCTAACTAGGCATGAGCCTTAGCGAAGGCTTGCGCGCGTTCGAAGACGCTTAGCACGTGTTTTGGCAAGGCAAGGTGACTGCCCTCTTCGAGAATGGGGACTAGCTTGTCGAACTCCGGCCCGGAGTGCGATCCAGTCACAATGATGCGAATGGGATGAAATAGCTCTTTGCCTTTGACTCCGGTTTCGGCCTTGACTTCGTTCACAATTTGTTTGAAGCGCTCGGGCGCAAGCTTTCCTGCCTGAGCCGATTCGTCTCCAAGAATCTTCGTCGTAAACGCGGATAACACAGCGTTTGTTTGGGGCAATGCCAGAACTTCGGCGTTGTCTGACGCGGTGAGCGCGGCTTGAGCGTCGTAGTTGAAAATAAATGCAGCGCGCTCGGGAAGCTGATCGAGGCGATCCACCGACGGAACGAGAAGCTGGATGACTTTGTCGAACCAATCATTCGCTGAGATATTTAAAGAATCGGATAATAATCCAGCGTTAAGAAAAAAGCTGCGCGCCAGCGGAATAAGTTTGGCAGCCGGTGCTTCCTTGATGTAATGCCGGTTCAGCCAATACAGCTTCTCCATGTCGAACACGGCAGGTGACGGTGTAACGCGCTCAAGCGTGAATTCTTTCGTTAGTTCAGCAGGCGTAAAGATTTCGCGCGTGCCACCGCTGGGTGCCCAACCCAGCAGAGCCAGATAATTCGTGAGAGCTTCGGGAAGAACTCCCATCTCTCGGAAATTGGCGATCGAAGTCGCGCCATGCCGTTTCGACAAGCGTTCCCGGTCGCTGCCTAGAATCGTCGAAAGATGCGCAAACTCCGGAACTGGCCAGCCCAGCGCTTCGTAAAGCGCAACCTGTTTCGGCGTATTCGATAGGTGATCGTCGCCGCGAATAACGTGCGTGATTTTCATCAGCGCGTCGTCCACCACGACAACGTAGTTATAGACCGGAATTCCGCTTGACCGCAGAATGATTGGATCACTCACTACTTCATTCGAAAATTCCACTTCGCCGTGAACGATGTCGTGAAAACGAATTGGGCGTTCTGGAATGCGCAAGCGAATCGCAGCATGCTCTCCGGCCGCACGGCGGCGCTTCGACTCTTCGGGATCAAGATTCCAGCATTTTCCCGAATAAATCGGCTGGCGGTGTTCGGCGTGCGCACGCTCACGCTCTTTCTGCAATTCTTCCTCAGTGCAAAAACACAAATATCCTTTGCGTTCGTTTAGCAGTTTCTCCGCATATTCGCGATAAACATCCAGCCGATCGGACTGGCGGTAAGGAACATACGGGCCACCCACGTCCGGCCCTTCATCCCAATCAAGACCGAGCCACTTTAAATCAGCAATGAGCAAATCTTCATATTTCGTCTGGCTCCGCTCTAGGTCGGTATCTTCAATGCGTAGAATCATCGTGCCACCGGCCTTGCGGGCGAAAAGCCAGTTAAACAGGGCAGTGCGGGCATTGCCGACATGAAGATGGCCGGTGGGTGAGGGGGCGAAACGAACGCGGACTTTGGATTCGGAGGTCACTGTCAAAGTGTCACCAGGCTAATCGCACCGCGGAGGTTTGTCTGGATCTTTCGGCGTATCATGCATTTCATCGAGCAATTTAGCGAGCAACTCAGGGCGCTGATTGGTATTGAGCTCACGTTGCAATTCTTCCAGCGCGAGAGCTACTACATGGTAGTGATGCGCGCCGCAATACTTTGAATCAGCCGTGATGTCCAGCCAGACTTTATGCATTAATTCGATATCCTGGGGGCGCAAGCGCGGCGTATGCGGCCCTACCGCATATTCCTTCATGCTGCCGTCCGGAGCAAACACTTCGATCGTCAACCGCGGACGTGGTTCCGGCAGCTTTTCCCAGGCTGCGCCTGTCAGCCTCGCCTGCTCGTCACTAGTCAGCTTATTGGAAAGTCCACAGGCCACGCGGGTTGAATCCAATCGCTGTGCGGTCACCACAATGGCCTCGAAAACATCGTTGGCGGGAACGACCAGGAGCGAAACTGGACGGCCTTCTTTTTCCGCCGCAGCAACGACAGCCGTGAACAACTCCTGTTCGTAGTGGTCGAAAATCTCGCCCGCGTCCATTACCGCATTGCCGCCGAACGTCGGTTCGCGATGGTAAAGCCGAGCAGTCATCACAACGACGTCCTGCTTATTGGTATCCGTGCGGCGGAGCACTTCGCGCAGGTAGTAGAGATTGCGCGGATCGCGTACTGCAACAAGAATATTGCCCGGACGCACACCCAGCGCACCACTTCCCAGCTCCTGGTTTCCATACACGCGGAACTGGTCGAGGTTCTCGGGTTTGCCTTTTCGTTCCTTAGCAACCCGATGCTCCGAGTAGGTGAAAATCGCGAAGAATGCCAGGCTAAAGGTCACCCCCGCGATTGTGGCTTCCGATTTGGTGAACAGGTTAACCAGCGCGGTCATCAACAGGACGGCGGAAATTACAATCAAACCAATCGGGACTTCCTTGCCCCCGATGTGAAGATTTCCCGGCACCTTCCACTGACGGTTTTCCGGCTCGGTATAGCGCAGCACCAACACGGCCAATGATTTCAGCGCGAAGCTCCAGATGACACCAAAAGCGTAGAGACCCGCGAGTGTATAGACGTTGCCTTTGCTGAGAATGATCGTCGCAAGCTGCATGCCTACGATGAGATTGATAATGCGGTAACTCGTGCCATAGCGGGCTTGCGGCTTCTGGAACCATGCGGTGAGCACGCCATCCTCGGCGACCCGGTTGAGCACGCCATTCGCACCCACAATCGCGGTATTCTGCGCGCCGGCCAGAATCAGTACCCCGACCACGACCACAAAGGCATGGAACAACACTTTAAGAATCGTCGGGCCCGCGAGATACATGGCGATGCCGCCGATGAGGTTGCCGAAATAGCTGGGGCGGACACCATCGGGAATGATCATCACTGCAAAAAACGAAACCAGCGAAGTGAACAGCAGGCTGTAAACAAAAATCACCAGCCCGGTTTTTTCCAGGTTCTTAAGTTTCGGATGCTCGATTTCACGATTGACTTGGGCCAGCGTCTCCTCGCCGCTCATGGCCAGCACAGAGTGGCCAAACCCAACAAACATGATGATCAGCGTGAGATGGCTAAACCAAGTGTTGTGCAGCCAACCCAGCGAAGATTTCGTAAGCGGAATCACTCCCGGCGTAAGCGGGCTCGGCGGTAGATGGATGGGCGCCCGCAGAACCGTGAACGTGCACCACAGGATCAGGATCACCACCATTACCGTGGTTATGATCATGATCTGAAGAGCTTTTTCGCTGGATTCGTGAATACCCTGGATGTTCTTCCACCAGAAATAAACCACGACCATGCAGGCAAAGATCGCCGAAAAATGATCTTCCGAAAAAACCAGAGGATGGTGAGCGTAGCGGCCAATGTCTTCGATAAAACCAGCGAGGTATTGGCCCGCTGAGACTGCGCTGATCGGGCCGGTTAAAACGTAGTCGAAAAGCAGCGCCGAAACGGAAAACTTGGCGACTGTTCCGCCCATGGCTTCCTTGACCACGCGGTACACACCGCCCCGCACGAACATGCTGCTCGATTCGATGTATAACGCGCGCACCGCATAGCTGAACAGCATGACCGCGAGAATGAACCAGGGTGCGCTCTTGCCAATGACATTTTCCGCATCGCCGCCCGCATAATAGGCCGAAGAAGCCAGATCAGCTAAAACGATGGCTGCGGCCCGCCAGAACGAAATAAAAGTCAGCATGACCGTGGTGGCCACAAAGACCTTCACAGCGGGACGCTTCATATTTTCCATGGAAGACATGCGTTGGTATTCACTACTGGGCGAACTAAAAATCTAACACAGCGGCGGATTACTTGGAGATTTGTGTCTGCGCCGGCTTTGGCGCCATATATGTGGTCGTGATGCGATCATGCCAGCAAAGCTGGTCTTCGTCTAAAAAAGACCACAGATACCCCAATCCGATTGAACCCGCAGAAAGCATGGAGGTTAGCGCCCTCCAGCGGCGGGTTTTTCGGAGTACCGGACGGCCATCAAAGCAGCTTAAACGCAATCGCATGAGGAGCAATCCCGGGGTCGTCCCTCTATAGACCAAAAACGCATATTGGTATGCCATCCAAAGTAGACCGCTCAGAACTGCCAGCATGGCCGCAGCCGGCAAAGGCGGTGGCACAAGGTGCGTAATACGCAGAAAAATATAGCCAAATTCGACCAGTGCGCAACAAATTAAGGCTATATCCACCACGGACGCGAGAATGCGCCTCGTCATGGAAGCCGCTTGTAATGGAATTTCGAATCCCGGCCGGCGCGGCGGCTCTTCGCTTTGTATGCCCTCGATCAAAATACCGCCGAGCGCGGGCGGCGGCGCAGGGGCTTCAGGAACATCCAAAATTCGCGGACGGTCGGGTACCGGCTCGGCCAGTTCCTCAAGTGGCCGGGGCGGAGCCAGCGTCGCACGTGGAAACTCAATCACTCGGCCGGTGATTTCCGGCGTCACCGGAACTGGATTGGGCTGCGGGACAATCGCCGCAGCCACGGACTGCAAATTAATTTCAGCGACCCGTAGTTCTTCAGCCTCCATCTCAGGAGGTGCATTTTCAAATTTCAACAGCAACGATGGATAGCGTGGCGTGCGGGGGCGTCGTGAGCGATAGCGGCTGACCCGGGCCGTAACTTCCTGCTTCCAGGAGTCCGTGATATCCTCTACGGAATTTTCTTTCGTCGTGACTTCACCCGGCTCGGAAACTTCGACAGCTGGCTCTACCAATTGATTTTCATTTTCACTTGCGGACAGGTTGGGCCCAGTTTCTTCATCTGCATTTACCGTAAAAACTGGCCGCTCCGGTGGAGCATTGAGACTGGCGGCAAACATCTCTTCACTCGCATCCAAGCCTTCGAGACCGGGGAACCCATCAGGGGGAGTACTTTCAGGTTGAAATCTAGCTTTCATCATCAGCAATTAAAAAATACACCGAGCCGCGCCCGCCGTGGGCTTTTTTGCTACTTGGGGTAGCAACATGCTAACGTCACCTTTGACCCCGTGCACCGTTGGGCGGGCAGCTCACGCGTTCCAATGAATTTCCGCACACGACTGTTTATCACAGCCACATGCAGTCTGTTAATTGTCGTGCTGGCGGTTTCCGTTCCGTCGCGCGCAAGCGACAATCCCCCGCAATCTACTCCCGATGCCCCTTCCGCTGTGCTTGGTGAAGAAGTCACTATCAAAGCGCTGGCCCAGGAAAAAGATGGCGCCATCTACAAATTGCATGGCAACGCAGAAATTGATTATGAGAGCTACATTGTGCGCGCGGATGAAATGGTCTATGACTCCGCCTCAGGCCAGGTAACAGCCGACGGCCATATGGTGCTGGAGGGCGGACCCAATGATGAACACATCGAAGCCAACCACGGCACTTATAACATCCACAGTGAGACTGGGCGCTTTGAGCACGTCGCGGGCGGCATCGGAGTTCGACTGCATGGCAATCGCCTCATGCTCACTTCGTCGAACCCATTCTCGTTTGCCGGCAAAGTAGTCGAGAAAGACAGTCCCTATCACTACGTTGTGTACGACGGTACGGTAACCACCTGCGAACTGCCTCAACCTAAATGGGAATTTCATGCCCACAAAGTTGTCGTGGATGTTGGCGGAAATGCAAAAATCTATCGCAGCAGTTTTCGTTTGCACGGAATTCCCGTTCTGTATCTCCCTTTTGCGACGCATCCCGCGGAGCGTTACCCTCGCCAATCTGGTTTTCTCATTCCCAATATCGGCCAGTCTTCGGTGAAAGGCACCATCCTTGGCGAGTCCGTCTATCTCGCGCTGAACCGCAGCATGGACGCAACAATTGGCGCGGAGTACTTTTCATTACGCGGCTGGGCGCCTCAGGGCGAATTTCGCGCTCGTCCTAGTGATACATCGTTTGTTGACCTGAACTTCTTCAGTGTTCTGGATCGCGGAATCGGCAGCCCCCCGGTGGACCAGGGCGGCGGTGATGTGCGGCTGAGCGCCGAAGGCTCTTTTGGGCATAACTTCCGCGGCGTTGCTGATATTGACTATCTCAGTTCGTTCGTCTTCCGGCTCGCTTTTAACGAAGTCTTTACCCAGGCAGTGAACTCGGAAGTCAAATCGACTGCATTTCTTTCCAATACCACCGACGGATATTTTTATAACGTCGCCATGCAGCGTTATCAGAACTTTGAAAGCACAACGCCCGGCGATGTCATCACCATCTTGCACGCGCCCAGCGTTGAGCTTTCCAGCGTGGACCATCGCATTGGCCGTTCGCCTTTCTACTGGTCCTATGACGCCGCGTTGGAAGGCCTGTCGCGCAGCGATCCTTCTTTCAGCACAGCGCCGCTGGTTGGCCGTTTCGACTTCACCCCCACCCTTTCATTACCCCTTGTGCTGCGCGGTTGGTCGCTGCGGCCCGCACTTTCGCTGCGTGATACCTTCTACACCCAACAGCAAATCCCTTCCGCTGTCCCGGGCGGCCCCGGCAGCGCGGTAACTGACTCACTGAATCGCAAATCGCTCCACGGAGAAGTTGAGCTTCGTCCACCGGCCTTGGATAAGGTTTTCGATCGTGAGTTTTTGGGGCAAAAGTGGAAGCATGTGATTGAGCCGAAAGTTACGTATCGCTATGTAACCGGCATCAATAATTTCCCCGACATCATCCGTTTCGATCAACGCGATATTTTGAGTGACACCAATGAAGTGGAATATGGCGTCGTCAACCGGCTGTTCGCCAAGCGCCTGAATCAGCCGGCAAAAGATTGCGATCGGCCGGGAATGCCGACGCTGTTTATCGGTGGCGCTCCGTCGCACAGCTTGATTCCATGGCAAAAAAAAGGTCCCGTCGCGGAATCGCCATGCTCCGATGAGCCGCAGGTGCGCGAGATCATCACTTGGGAATTGTCGCAAAAATATTTTATTGATCCTACCTTTGGTGGCGCGCTCATACCCGGCCTTCCCAACGTCTTGGCGACAACCGAGGATCTGACAGGTATCGCTTTTCTCAATGGGACGCGCAGGCTGTCACCTCTGATTTCCCGGTTGCGCATTGCAACCTCATCTCATACAGATGTCGAGTGGGACGTGGACTATGACTTTCATTTGAGCCACATCAACACTAGTACGGCTTTGGTGAATTACCGCGCTGGCCCATTCACCATCGGAGGCGGGGATGCGTTTCTGCAAGCCCCCGGCGAGAGCGTCGAGACATCGCCCGTGCTTTTTAATCAATTTCGTTTGTTGCTGGGCTACGGTTATCCCAACAAGCGCGGGTTCAGCGCGGCCACGAACGTAGGCTTTGATGCCAATCTCAATTTTTTGCAATACGCATCCCTGCAAACGACCTACAATTGGGACTGTTGCGGGTTGAGCATTGAGTATCGCCGGTTTGCGCTTGGCGAAGTACGCAATGAAAATCAGTACCGCTTCACATTCGCATTGGCGAATATCGGGGCCTTTGGCAATCTGCGGCGTGACGCCAGATTGTTCTAGTATGGATTCTTTTGGTCATGCAAATTCATTCCCATCTCGCTGCGAAACGCTCTCACTTGGAGGAAAAGCTCCGCTCTCTGGGGCGATTGCTCGTCGCTTATTCGGGCGGAGTGGATTCAGCTTTTCTCGCATGGGCTGCTCATGAAGTTCTGAGCGAAAACATGTTGGCGGTCATCGCCGATTCTCCGAGTCTTGCGCGCACGCACTTGAACGATGCCGTAAATTTCGCGCAGGCACAAAATATCCCGCTGCATATTATTCACACAGAAGAACTGGATCGTCCCGAATACATCCGCAATGACGCCTCACGCTGTTTTCATTGCAAGGATGAGCTGTTTACTGTGATGGAGAAATTTCGCCTGGAAAAAGGCTTCAACGCCATCGCTTACGGGGTCAATGTGGACGATCAAGGCGACTTTCGTCCCGGGCAGAAGGCCGCAGCACAGCATCACGTCGCTGCGCCCTTACTCGACGCCGGCCTCACCAAACAAGACATTCGCGATTTGGCTCTGGCTGAAGGTTTGTCCGTCTGGGATAAACCTGCATCGGCTTGCCTTTCCTCGCGCATTGAGTATGGGCGTCCAGTTTCACGTGAAACCCTTGCGGTGATCGAAAACGGCGAAGATGCGCTTCGGCAACTCGGATTTCGCCAATTTCGGGTCCGGCATCATGGAGACATTGTTCGAATTGAGATTGCGCCGGAAGAAATGCACCAGGTGCTGAAGCCAGAAATGGCTTCCGAATTTGTCCGTATTTTTAAGCAACTTGGCTTTAAGTTTGTCAGTTTGGACCTCGAAGGCTTCCGTTCCGGCTCCATGAACGCGCTGGTTCCCGCAGCCCAGATTGCGGCTGCGAAAAAACCTCCAATTCCTGCGTAAAACAAGCATCTCCAATCACTTCCAAGCGCATCTGTATGAGATAATCACTGTTGTTCTCATACTCGTTTTCCCATGAATAGGCGGTTTCTGGTGGCACTTTTTCGGCGTTCGCTTGTAGCTATTTTTTTGATTTGTTTGGGCTGTTCCGCCCAGTCGGTTTCGCCGGATGTCTCGCGGCGAATCGAGCGTGAAGTGCGCTCATACTACAGCGTCCCCGCCGCCGTCACCATCAATGTGGGTCCGCTCAAACCCAGCGAGTTCCCCAATTATGATGCCCTCACCATCACCATGGAGGGAGCGGCCAAGAAACTTAGCTACGATTTCCTCCTCTCCAAAGACAACAAGCAGTTGGTCCGCGTCACCAAACTCGATTTGACCACCGATCCTTACGAAGCCGTGATGAAGAAGATTGACCTGAACGGCCGCCCGACGCGTGGCAACAAAGACGCGAAAGTGGTCATGGTGAACTTTGACGATTTCGAATGTCCTTTTTGCTCACGCATGCATGCGACGCTATTTCCGGAAATACTGAAGGAATATGGCGATAAGGTGATGTTTGTTTATAAAGATTACCCGCTGAGTGAGATTCATCCCTGGGCCGATCGTGCTGCAATCGATGCCAACTGCCTGGCCGCGCAGAACAACGACGCCTATTGGGATTTTGCCGATTACATTCATGCCCATCAGCGCGATGTTTCAGGAGAAAAAGATCAGGCGGCTGCCGTGGATCGCCTTGTACTAACCCAGGGCCAGCAACATCATGTGGATACCGATAAATTACAGGCTTGCATCAAGGCGCAAAACCAAGACTCACTCAAGAAATCAGAAAAAGAGGCCGAATCCGTTGGCGTGAGCGCGACCCCGACTATGTTTATCAATGGGCAGGAGCTCGACGGCGCAGTCTCGATTAGCGAGGTCCGCGCTGTGCTCGATAGCGCGCTATTGCAAGCTGGTGTCACGCCACCTGTGCATCCGGAGCCGCCAGCGCCTGCGACCACTCCGGCAACGGCCTCGCCAAGTACAACGACGCCGAGTAAGTGAAGCTCTCGGTGCATACATGAGTCAAAGTTTATTTGTGGAGGGAATGCTTGAAGCTTAAATTTCAATTTGCGTTGATTTTACTGTGCGCTACCCTGGCGGCAAGTCTTGGGTGCAATTCCCATCAGGCTGGCGGCGACGCCGCGGCAGTCGTGGACGGCCGCAAAATCTACAATGCCGATCTCGACAAGTATTACGAAAACCAGACCACCGGCTCCGATCAACATCCCACGGGTGAGCAGGCTCAAGCGCTGCGCCTGAACATTCTCCATGAAATGATTGACAACGAAATTGTCATGGGCCGCGCGGAAAAATTGGGGCTGCTCGCAACCAACGATGAAGTCGAGAGCAAGCTCAACGAAATCAAGGCTCCCTTTACGCAGGAGCAATTCAATCAGCGGATGGCAGAGAAGAAAATTACTCTCGATGACTTCAAGCGCGACATTCGCCGTTCGCTTACCGTCGAAAAAGTTTTGAACAAAGAAGTCACTTCGAAAATTACCGTCTCCGATCAGGACATCAGTGGCTACTACAACGACCACAAGGCTGAGTTCAACCTGGTCGAGCCGCAGTACCATCTGGCCCAGATTTTCGTCACGCCTGCGCCAAACCCGCAAGTCCGCAACCAGAGCGGCAAGGCGCAAAATGAGGCCGATGCGCGAAAGAAAATTCAGACGGTCATGAACCGTCTGGACAGCGGCGACGATTTCGCCACTCTGGCAATGAATTATTCGGAAGACCCGGAAACCTCCGGCAATGGCGGCGACCTTGGCTTCACTCCGGAATCTGCATTGCAACGCACCGACCCTACCACACGCGATGCAGTCTCCAAACTCAAGCCGGGTCAGTACACGCAAGTCATTACCGTGATTAACCCCCTAAACAAGCAGGTCGTGGGCTTCCGCATCGTTAAGCTGATCGCAAAAGAACCAGCTGGGCAACGCGATCTTTCCGATCCCCGCGTGCAGGAGGCGATCCGCTCCCAACTTCGCGACCGCCGCGAACAGCTATTGAAGAACGCTTATTACGAAGTCTTGCGTGACAAGGCCAAAGTCGAAAATTATTTTGCCGAGAAAATCCTGGCCGACAGTGGCACGATGAAGTAGGGTGGTTATTCGATTACGGCGAGCACATCGCCTGCATTGACCGCGGCTCCAACAACCGCGGTCAGTTTCTGAACAATCCCTTTTTTCGGCGATTTGATTTCGTTCTGCATTTTCATCGCTTCCACAACCATCACGCCCTGGCCTGCTTCCACTTCTGACTTTTCGGAAACGAGCAGGCGCACCACTTTGCCCGGCATGGGCGCAGTGATTTTTCGTGGGCCGCTTTCATTGGCAGCGCCGCCTTTGCGTCCCCGCAATGACCTGGGATCGCTGACTTCCGCTTTGTAACGAATGCCTGCGACCCAAACATGATTTTCGCCGGCGAGGCTTTCCCGTTGGACCTCATAAACTCTTCCATCTACGATGATGGAAAGCATATTCGGCTGCATTAAAACCGCATCCACGGCAATTTCCCGGCCATCAAGCTGGCACTGCCAGCCGTTTTCCTTCCGCCGCATGTTCAGCTTATGAACTTTTCCGTCAATTGTGATGTCGTAAATCATGAATGTAGAGCTTCCGCCCGGGCCGTCTTTGTCCACTCCGATTTCGACGGCTTCCCGCTATCGTTTCTCGTGGCTGCTGATTCAGTTTCTAAAGCCGCGAATATTCCCGCCCCGATCGCAGCAATCTCTTTCGATGAAGCAGGCTCGATCTTCTCTGATGAACTCTTCAGCAACCGGTCGAGATAGCCCGTGTCCAGCCGCCCCGCCTGAAAATCCGCATCCTTCAGAATGCGGCGAAATAATCCTGCATTCGTCTGAATCCCGCCGACAAAATACTCTCCCAGCGCTCGTTCCAACCGCATCGTGGCTTGCGATCGGTCAGCGCCATATCCAACTAACTTGGCCAGCAACGGATCGTAATCAATCGGCACCGTCCAGCCTTCGTAAATTCCGCCGTCGAGACGAATTCCCGGTCCAGCCGGCTCTGCCAGCGTCACAATCTTGCCGGGACTGGGAAAGTAATTATTTTCTGGATCTTCCGCGTAAATGCGGCACTCAATCGCGTGCCCGCGAAGCTGCACGTCTTCCTGCTTGAACGGCAGCTTTTGCCCTGCGGCAATATGAATCTGCAAATGCACAAGATCAAGTCCCGTGACCAATTCCGTCACTGGATGCTCCACCTGCAAGCGCGTGTTCATTTCCAGAAAATAAAAATTCTTCTGCTGATCCACCAAAAATTCGATAGTCCCCGCGTTTGCGTAGTTTGCGGCCTTGGCGACGCGGACGGCCACTTCACCCATCCGCCGCCGCATATCGGCATCTACAATCGGTGATGGCGCTTCTTCGACCACTTTCTGGTGGCGCCGCTGGATCGAACACTCCCGCTCGCCCAGATAAACGGTGTTGCCATGTTCATCTGCTAGTACCTGCATCTCAATATGCCGCGGATTCACAATCGCTTTCTCGATGTAGACTTCGCTGTCTCCAAATGATCGCTGCGCTTCGCTCTGCGCTGCTTCCAGCGCCGCTTTTAGCTCACCCGCAGTGTGCACCAGCCTCATGCCTTTTCCGCCGCCCCCGGCTGCGGCTTTTAACATGATTGGGTAGCCAATTTTATCGGCAACCTGTAACGCCTGCTCAGGTGATTCGAGTCCTCGTGAAGTCCCCGGCACAAAAGGAATGCCGGCTTTTTCCATGTTCTGCCGCGCGCGCGTTTTCGATCCCATCATCTCCATAGACGCCGCGGAGGGCCCGATGAATTTCACGCCCGCTTCCGCGCACGCCCGTGCAAACTTCGCATTCTCCGAAAGAAATCCATACCCGGGATGGATTGCATCCGCTCGACATTTCTTTGCAACATCCAGAATGGTTTCAATCTTCAGGTACGATTCGCTCGCCGGGGCTGGCCCCAAACGATAAGCTTCATCCGCTTTGCGCACGTGCAAGGCTGCGCGGTCGGCGTCGGAGTACACCGCCACCGCTGCAATCCCCAGCTCATGGCACGCTCGAATGACCCGAACGACAATCTCGCCCCGGTTCGCAATCAGAATTTTCTTGAACATAGTTCTCTTGGTACGGAATCTTTGATTCTACTGGAGTTCGCTAAAACCGGGCGACTTTCGGGATACGATAAAGACTTCGTGGACCAACCCTCCACATCCCGGCGCGCCGCTAACGCGATCGCGCTGCTTTCCATCACTGCGTGCGCCGCCGCACTACGCTTCCACGCCCTCGGCGCAAAAACTTTTTGGTTTGATGAAGGCGTCAGCGTCGGAATTGCCCGGCTCGACGCTTATAACTTCCTGCGCATTCTTTGGCGGCGTGAAGCCAATATGTCGCTGTACTACATCTTGCTGCACGCCTGGCTCTGGCTCGGCAACAGCGAGGCCTTCATTCGCAGCCTTTCTGTCATTTTTGCCCTCGCCACGATTCCTGCCATCTATTTCTTGGGCCGTCGCCTGTTCGATTCCCGCACCGGGCTTGTTGCAGCCGTGTTGCTGTCCGTAAATGCATTTCATCTCTGCTATTCGCAGGAAGCCCGCAGCTACTCGTTGATGGTGTTGTTGTGCATCCTTTCCAGCCTCTATTTTGTAAAGACTGTCGAAAATCAGTCTCCTCCGAATCGCAGGGCTTATGTAGCTTTCAGCGCACTTGCCGTTTATGCGCATTTTTATTCGTTATTGCTCATCGTGGCGCAGTACTTGTCTTTGCGATATTTCGCGGCGCTTCAGGCCTCCTCAGGGCCTTGGAAGCGCACATGGAGAACCATCGCCATCGTGGTTTCCCCCATCCTTCTCTTTGTTGCTACCACCGGGGCTGGACCGCTGAAATGGATTCCTCGGCCTGGCCTAAAAGACCTCTGGAGCTTTGCCATTTTAATGACCGGACACGATGGAGTCCTGTTGTTGGTTGCCATTGCCGTCCTGTTCGCAGTAGGTATTTACCCCATCATTCGTTCGACGACTCGAGAAGAACTTTGGCCTTCGCAATTTTTACTTGTCTGGCTCTTCTTTCCCATTCTCGTTGTCCTGGTTCTTTCCTTCGCCCGGCCCCTCTTTCTGCCTCGTTATTTCATCTTTTGCCTGCCCGCTTTGCTGCTTCCAGTTTCCTCAGGGTTGCGCCGAATCCGTCCGGGCTGGCTGCAAATTCCAGCGCTTTTGCTGGTTGTGCTGCTATCTCTTCGCGGCACAATCTCTTACTATCATCAGGATTTCGACAACGAACGTGACGATTGGCGCGCTGCTTCTACCTATGTGCTCTCCCAGGCCCAACCCGGCGATGCGCTACTTTTTCACGTCCCCATGGGACGCATGCCCTACGAGTATTACCATTCGCTGGCCAATGCCGGGATGGCGTCTCCAACTGTCCTCTATCCTTCGCACGGCCCTCGCATTACCTTCCTCGATTTCGTCGAAAAGCCCGACTACGCGCGCATTTCGAATTCATTGCCGCAATACCGCCGTGTCTGGGTTGTCATTGCTCACGCCGAAACGCCGGATGGCTTCGATCTCAAAGCGACATCGCTGATGAATCTTGCAGGCGAAGGCCGCCGAAACGCGCAGCATACAATTTTTAATGGCATTGATCTCTTTCTGTATCAATAGCGCAAATAAAAAACCCTCCCGCTTTCGGCGGAAGGGTCTATAAGAAATATGCTGCGCTATTGTTGATCCTTGGGTTGATCCATCACGATGCCCTGCTGACCCGGCGCCTTTTCAGCTTTGGCTTTCTTGGTCGCCATGGTCTTCTCCACCCAATCATCGGCCGTTTTCAGATCGGCCGTGCGCGTTTCCGGATCGTCACATTCGACGTCGGCTTTTTCACGATACAGCAGGTTCATGTAAGCCATCGCGTCGTCGTAATCCGGCCGCAGCTTCAATGCCGTGTTCAGCTGATCAATTCCATCCGTAATCACGGCCCAGTTGCTGGTCTTGAGATCAGCGCACACCTTCTTGTCCTTTAGCGGCTCTTCCGGCTTCAGCCCAAGCTTGTTCCGCGCATCCATGCGCGGGGCAAAACTCTGCGTCCAGTCAATCACCGCTACGGAGTAATAGCTCTCCGGATCGTTGGGATCGATCTCGATCGCCTTGCGGTAGTAAGACTTCGCGTCCTCGAATTTCTTCATTTGCAGATAAATGTAGGCAATGCCCTTGATGCTGCCCAGGTTCTTTGGGTCGGTTTGCAGCACCGCTTTGTATTGCTCCACGGCCTGTTCACCGTTGCGGTTGTTGTCCGCAGCGTCCACGCCGGGAATATACTGCTGCGCGTATGCTGTCGCCAGATAGAGGCGCGCATTGCTCAACGATGGGTCGAGGTTCACCGCCTGTTGGAAGTGGTCAATCGCCTGTTCGTAGTGTGCGTTCTTGTAGGAGGCCACGCCCTTATTCAGTTGGTCGCGCGCTTTGAGTTTGTCGCAGCCAGAGGTGGCCAACAGGAGCAATCCCATCCCGGCAAGCGAACCGATCTTCAACCAATTTTTCATTGCCTCAATATCTCCCTATCACAGAGCCGTATCAGAACTTGTTCGCCATGCGCAATTCAAAAGTCAATGGAAAGGCGCTTCCGCGCCTTTCCACCCTTGAAATCCATGGCTATACCGGACTAACCGCCGGCTTCAATCTTTGCCGTGATCAGTCCTACCTTATCCACGCCGGAAGCGTGTGCAATGTCAATCACGTTGGCCACATCGGCAAACGGAACATTGTCGTCGCCTTTGACGAACATCACCTTTTCCGCGCGCGTTTTAAAAATGTCGGTAAGACGCGTACCCAGATTGTCCCATGAGGCGTCTTCTCCGTTAATCTTCAGGCCGGGCTCAGATCCCGCGCCCTTATCAATGAGCTGCACCACAATCGTGCGGTCAGGCGTAGTCTGCTGCTTCTGGTTCGGCGGCGGCGGCTGAGGAACCAGCGCATCCAAGCCTTTTGGCGTTAACGGCGTGATCACCATGAAGATGATCAGCAGCACCAAGAGGACGTCAATCAACGGAGTAACGTTGATGTCTGCTGTCTGGCCTCCGCCAGTGCTAACTCCCATTCCCATAAAAGTCTCCTCGAAATCTTACTGACTATTGTCCGCTGGGTGGTGGCGGAGGACTGGCCTGCGGCTTCTTTTCCCCAGTCAACAACCCCAAGTCGTCCACACCTGCCGCGCGCACCGCATCCACGACAGATACCACTGCGCCAAACTTCGCGCGGGCATCGGCTTTCACATAAACTCGTTTATCAATTCGTCCGACAAGACGGTCCTTAACTTTGTTGGTCAAATCGTCCACGCTCGACCGATCAGTGCCAAAATAAACGGACCCGTCACGCGTCACGGCCACCAGTAAAGCGTCTTCTTTGTCGGCATCCGGCATCTGTTCCGGACTGTTTACCTTCGCCAGATCCACTTCTTTGCCATGCTGCAACATCGGCGTGATCACCATGAAGATGATCAACAACACCAGCATCACATCCACCATGGGTGTGACGTTGATATTGGAGTTGACCTTTGCTCCTTCATTTCGTACCGAAATCGCCATATAAGTCCCGTCTCCTGCGCTAGACCGCGCTGTTTCTTGCGCCCGTCATGCCTTGAAAATCCGGCGCCGGATTTTCTCCGGCGCCAAACTTGCAACTCATGTCCGTCACCCGTTCCGGGGTGTTATTACCGGCGTGCGCCGCGGCGCTTCAGGAAGTAATCAATCAGTTCGCTCGAGGAATTGTCCATCTCCACGTCGAACGCTTCCACGCGTCCCGTAAGGTAGTTGAACATCATGACGGCGGGGATGGCCACGAGCAATCCGATGGCTGTGGTCACCAGCGCTTCTGAAATACCGCCTGCGACTGCGCCCAATCCGGTCGTCTTGTTTTGCGAGATCGACTGGAAGGCGTTCAGAATGCCCATCACCGTTCCGAACAGTCCAACGAATGGCGCGGTCGAACCGATCGTCGCCAGACCACCCAATCCACGCTTCAATTCTGCGTGAACGATGGCTTCAGTGCGCTCGAGAGCGCGCTTGGAGGCTTCGATGGTCTCGCCCGGAATATCGCTGCTATCTTGATGAGCGCGGAATTCCATCAAGCCGGCCGTGACGACCTTCGCCAGATGGCTCTTCTTGTTGCGCTCGGCAACTTTGATGGCTTCATCAATTTTGCCGTCGCGCAGTGCGCCGGCAACTGCCGGGGCAAATGCCCGTGATTGTTTGCGTGCTGCATTGAATGCCATATAGCGGTCAATCATCACGCCGATGGACCAGCCGGACATGATGAAGAGTATGATGACAACGATTCTTGCGACCCACCCCATGTGATGCCAGAGTGAGAGCGGATCCCAGCCGACTTCTTCCTGCAACAACCAGGCGGCGGTGTAGTGTATGTTGCTCAGGTGTGCTGCCAAATTAGCTACGATCATGAGTTGCTATTCCCTCCTCGGAACGTTTCAAATTGCGGACTAGCTCTTCGCTTTGATGCAAGATTTCTCCAACCGCGGGTCTAGCCCCCGGAGAGAGAGAAAATCACGGTGATTTGGGTATCCACTTCCACCGGCTCACCGTTCAAAATGTAAGGTTTGTATTTCCATTGCTTTACGGCGTCAATCGCGGCTGGAATCAGCAGCGGATGACCGCTGATGGCATGCAGGTTTTGAATGTCGCCGGTCTTGCTGATTTCAGCTTGCAGGACCACGTTACCCTGCACACGGGCCGAACGTGCCAGCGGCGGATAAACCGGATTCACCTTCTTGATCACCAAGCCCTGGGTCACGCCAGCGGAAACGCGTACGCGTTGCGGTGTGGCAACCTTGGGAACAGCGGTGGTCGCATTGCCGATAATGCCGCCGAGAACGCCGCCCATCGAACCACCGGGGACTCCGCCCGGAACGCCGCCGACCACTCCGCCCATATCTGGCGGGGCCGCGTCTTCCTTAATGTCCAGAATCTTTTGTGGAATCTTCGTAGGCGTGCGCAGCTGACCGTTGTCAAGGTTGGTCTGAATCTGTTTCACCACGTGCACAACCGCAGCTGGCGGCGGTGGTGGAGGTGGTGGCGGCGGCGGCGCCACCAGGAAAGTCATCAACTGCGTTTTGGGCAATGCTTCCGTAAACAGCAGCGGAATCAATACCATGACGGCAATCAGCATCAACTGAAAAGCCACCGAAATGGTGGTTGTCAATCCGCGCTTGGTTTTTAGCTTGTTGCCCGATTCGATTAGGCTGTCTTCAAACATAGGCTTCTCCCTACACCGACCCTACTTCAGGGTTAGACACCGCCTGCTCTTACTTTGCTCCCAGTTCGGGAGAATTTTATTCTTACGCCTTCACTTTCGCCCGTTCCCGGGTTCCAGTCTGCTTGGTCGCGGCGGCTGCGGGAAGATTACGATTCCCACGCCATTCCTGATACGCCACCAAGATCGGCGCCGCAATTGCGATCGAAGAATAAGTTCCGATCAGAATTCCTATCACGAGGGCGAACGAAAACCCGCGCAATACCTCGCCGCCAAACAGATACAACGCCACCACTGTCAAAAATGTGAGCCCCGCTGTAAGGATGGTTCGGCTTAGGGTCTGATTTATACTCCGATTCACGATTTCTGACAACTTTTCCCGCCGCATCAACTTCAAATTTTCGCGGATACGGTCAAAAACCACGATCGTATCGTTGTTTGAATAACCGATCAGGGTCAAAATCGCTGCGATTACTGTCAGCGAAATCGACTTATTTGTCAGCGAAAATGCTCCAACCGTGATCAGTGTGTCGTGAAATACAGTTACAACTGCGGCCACACCATAAATCCATTCGAAACGAAATGCAAGATAAACCAACATTCCGGCAAGCGAATACAAGACCGCCAGCTTGGCCTGCGTTTGCAACTGCTTACCGACTTGGGGACCGACAATTTCCACCTGATACACGCCAAAATCCGAGAGATAAAATCCATCCTGCAGACTGGCAACTACCGCAGGATCAGTGGCTTGCTTTAATTCGTCGAACGAAGCCAAGGCGCCACCCTTGGTTTTGTCGCGATAATCCAAAATCGCCTTCGTCACCGCCGCATAACGCTGGCTGGCTTCGAGACCGGCATGCAGTGGGTCTTTATCCAGCAGGTAGTTGGTCACCGTCAACGAGCTGGCATTGTTTAGATCGATCTTTCCCGCCGGAACGTTGCTTTGCAAAGCATTGATAATTTGGGTTTTTCCCTGATCGAGGGCCGATTCGCTGGTTTCCTGCTCCGCCAAATCAATCAGCACCGTATTGCGCGCGGCTTCGCCGAAGCGCTGGATGCGGACATTATGAAGGCCGGCGCGATCCATGGCAGCACGGATGGCATTGTCATCCGGGGTATGCGCAAACTTCACGTACACCAGTGTGCCGCCGCGGAAATCCACGCCCAACGGAATTCCATGCCAGAAGAAAATCGAAAGCAGTCCAGCAATGCTGAAGACGAGCGAGAAGGCGATGAAGTACCACTTCTTGCTTAAGAAATCGATGTTTGGATTACGAAAAAATTCCACGCTGCCACCAACCTTTAAGAACTAAATGCTTAATGCCTCACCGCGCTGTTTGCGGCTTAAAACCCAATCGAAAATTACGCGCGACACGAAGACTGCGGTAAACAGATTCGCAAAGAGACCGAAGCTGAGCGTCACTGCGAACCCTTTCACCGGGCCGGTTCCGAACAGGAACAGGATGACCGCCGAAACGATCGTCGTAACGTGCGTATCGACGATGGTGATCCAGGCATGGCCAAAGCCCTGCTCCACCGCCGAAGGCGGCGTTTTTCCATTGCGTAATTCTTCACGAATACGCTCAAAGATCAGTACGTTCGAGTCCACGCCCATACCGACTGTCAGAATCACTCCGGCAATTCCGGGAAGCGTCAATGTTGCCTGACTGAATCCGAGGAAGCCCAGCAGAATGATCAAATTCAGAATCAGCGCGACGTCTGCGTTGATTCCAGCGGCGCGATAGTAAATCAGCATGAAGATCAACACCGCCAACATGCCGATGATCGCGGCGCGAACGCCGGCACGGATGGAATCGGAGCCAAGCGACGGGCCCACGGTGCGCTCTTCGAGGTATTTAATTCCCGCTGGAAGCGCGCCCGAACGAAGAACCATGGAAAGATCTTTTGTTTCCTGCTCGGTAAAGCGCCCTTCGATGGTACCGGAGTCATGAATCTGACTCTTGATAACCGCGACTTCCTGAACTTTATTGTCGAGTACAACCGCCAAGCTGTCGCCGACGTGCGCGCCGGTGAAGCTGGCGAATTTGGTCCCACCCTGATTTGTCAGGTTGAAGGCGACTGACGGCGTACCGTTTTCGTCGCGCGAGGGTTGCGCATCACGCAAATCACGTCCGGTGACAGCAGCCACGCGTGAAACCAAATACCAGACTGGCCCATTGTCGCCTTGCTGGGCTCCGATGTTCTTGCCGGGGAGCAACTCGGCATCCGGCGGCAGAACTCCGCCTTTTTCCTGCAATGCCGCTTCCTGACTCGGATATGGCCCACCCAGCGACTGCCGAATGGAAAGCATCGCCGTGGACTGCATGATGTCTTTTACGCGGGCAGGATCGTCCACACCGGGAAGCTGAACCAGAATCTGATAATCGCCTAAGCCGTGTTCTTGAATGATCGGCTCACTGACGCCCAACTGGTCAATGCGATTACGAATGGTTTCAATGGCTTGGGCGACAGCGCGATTTTTCAAATCTGCCAAGGCCTGAAGCTTCATGGTAACGGTAAAGGTGTTTTCCGCGCCGGAGGCCAAATCGTATTCAGGCAAATTATCGCTGACGATGGAACGCAGATCAGAGCTTGACTCAGGCGGAACGCCTTTGAGAACAATGCGTTCCGGCGCATTGACATCAGGCTTAGTGATGTCGGCGTAGTTGACTTTGTGGCTGCGCATTCCCGCCTTCAGCCGCTCCATTGCATTGTCGGTTTCCACGTTTACTGCATCATTCACCTGAACTTGCAGAATCAAGTGCGTGCCGCCCTTGAGGTCGAGGCCCAAATGAATGCGGTCCTGCATGGAGTCGAGCAAGCCTTGCCCGGTCCATTGCTTGGGGATGCCAAAGATGCCGAAGAGAAATACCAGCAGCGTTGCGGCGATGACGATGAGTTTTATGCCTAAATTCTTATTCATAACGAAAATTCTGTCCAATCTTGATTGCTAATTTCTGCTAAATACAAATCCTGCTATGACTTTGCAGCCTCATCCCCGGTAACCACTGAGGCGATGGCGCCACGGCTCACTTCCAAACGCAAATTGTCCGGCGGAACGCGCAAATGCAGGGAGTCGTCTTTGAGCGCGATGATGGTGCCGCGCAGGCCCCCGGTCGTCACGACCTTGTCTCCGGTTTTCAACTCGCTGAGCATTTGCTGCCATTTCTTCTGGCGGCGCTGTTGCGGCATGATCAAAAGGAAATAAAAAATGGCGAAAATGAAAATGAGCGGGGCAAAACCCAGCCATCCGAGCGAGCCGCCCGGAGCCTGTAGCGCGAACAGATTGAGACTGCCTATCATCACTTTGGCTTAACCTGACTTTGACTTAACCTGATTTACTGAAATCTGGACGAAACCGCGCCGGGCGCGATTGCGCTTGCTTTCAACCTTGCTTCATCGAGCTTGATACCGCAGGAGTTCTGGCTGGTGCAGGCCGGAGATTCCTTCAGTTTCTGGCGCGAAATTCAGACTTACTCTTAGGCGAACCGGGATGTGGACTGTTTCCGTTGAGACCTGAAATTCTACTGTCCAACTACCAGAAAAACGGTTTAGCCCCCAAGTTCAATAGAATGACGCACCCGCTGCATAGTGTCAAGGTAGTAGCTCAGATTGTGGATGGTGTTCAAGACCTGCGCCAGGACCTCGCCGGAGGCATAAAGATGGCGCAAATAGGCCCGGGAGTAGCGATTGCAGACGCGGCAGGAGCATTTCGGGTCAAGCGGGCCGTTATCTGCGGCATAGCGCGCCTGTTTGATGGATATTTTGCCCTCGGAAGTAAACAGCAAGCCGTGGCGGGCGGCGCGGGTGGGAAGGACGCAATCCATCATGTCAATTCCCATTTTGGAATATTCCACGATTTCTTCGGGAGTGCCCACGCCCATCAAATAACGCGGCTTGTCTTGGGGAAGAAATTGCAGGGTAGATTCGACGACTTCGCGGGTAAGATGGCGGGGCTCGCCTACGCTGAGGCCGCCGATGGCGTATCCGGGGAAGCCGATTTCGATGGTGCGCTCAGCGGATTCTCTTCGTAATGCGAGATCCATGCCACCCTGGATGATGCCGAACAAAGCTTGTGTAGGCCCAGACGTCCCCGTCTGGGTGGCCGAGCTGTGCTCGGCTGGGCAGGTGAGGACACCTGCCCCTACACGCACATTCCACGGTACTTCGTGCTTATGCGCTTCGAAATGATCTTTGCTGCGCTGGGCCCATCGAAGCGTCAGTTCCATGGAATCGCGCATGCGTTTCGCGTCGGCGGGATACTCCGTACATTCATCGAAGGCCATGATGATGTCCGCGCCGAGGCCGATTTGCGCGTCCATCGCGCTTTCCGGGCTGAAAAAATGCGAGGAGCCATCGAGATGAGAACGAAACGTCACGCCTTCTTCGGAAACTTTGCGCAGTTCGTTGAGGCTGAAGACCTGAAACCCGCCGGAGTCGGTGAGGATGGCCCGCGGCCACGCCATAAAACCATGCAACCCGCCGAGTTTGCGTACTTGCTCAACGCCGGGGCGGAGATAGAGGTGATAAGTGTTGCCGAGAAGGATCTGAACACCGAGGTCTTCGAGAATGTCTTGCGGAATGCCTTTTACGGAAGCAAGAGTTCCCACCGGCATAAAAACTGGTGTTTCGACTTCGCCATGTGGAGTGATGAGGCGGGCGCGGCGAGCAGGGCCGGAAGTCGAATCAATCTGAAATTGCAGGGACACTCAGGGATTGTAGCTGAGAAGCTGGCTATCCTCGGCTGGGCAGGTGAGGACACCTGCCCCTACACAAGCTGAGCCTCGTATCAGGCTTGCGTTGTTTCCAAAAGCTCGTCTTTTGGCGCGGCATCGGCCTGCGTGGATTCCGCGGGTGCGCCCGTGAAGTCAGCCAGTTCCAAGCGCAGATTGCCGGGATTGGTCGCGTAGCCGAGGCCTTCTTCCATGTCCACAACGCCGGAACGAATAAGCTTCTCGATTTCGCCATCGAAGTGCTGCATGCCTTCATCGCCGCCGACACGCATAGCGTCGAGCAGCGTCTTTCCTTCGCCCTCGCCTTTTTCAACGTATTCGCGAGTACGCAGCGTGGATTTCAGAATTTCGAGCGCCGCAATGCGCCCGGTGCCGTCTTTTCGAGGAAGCAGGCGCTGCGAGATGATGTAGCGGAAACTCTTCGCCAGACGGTTGCGAATGCCATCCTGTTCGGCCATGGGGAAAACGCCGATGACGCGCTCGATGGTTTTGGAGGCATCGATGGTATGCAAGGTCGAGAGCACAAGGTGGCCGGTTTCAGCCGCTTCCATGGCGATTTCGATGGTTTCTTTATCGCGCATTTCGCCGACGAGAATCACTTTTGGAGCCTGCCGCAAAGCTGCGCGAAGGGCCAAAGCGAAACTCGTAGTATCGCTGTGCAATTCGCGCTGGTGAATCACGCAATTCTTGTGGGCATGGAGAAATTCGATGGGGTCTTCAATGGTAAGAATGTGATAGTGCTTTTCTTGATTGACGCGGTCAATGACGGCCGCGAGCGTCGAAGATTTTCCCGAGCCGGTGGGGCCGGTGACCAGAACGATTCCGTTGCGCAATCCGACGATGTTGCCGAGTTCTGCGGGAAGATGCAGAGCATTGAAGTCAGGAATTTTGCTGGGAATTACGCGCATGACGATGGCGCAGGTTGCGCGCTGCATGAATACGTTGACGCGAAAGCGGCAGACGCCGGGCAAACTATAGGAGACGTCGCAGGAGCCGTGTTCTTTCAAGTTTTCGGCAGCGTTCTTGTTGGTACCGATTAGATGATTGGAAATCTGGCGAATTTCTTCGGCAGTGAGCGGGCGGATTGCGCCGGCGGGGGACAGTTTTCCATTGATCTCCACCAGCGGCGGCTTGCCGGGAGAGAAAAATAAATCGCTGATCTTATCGGACGTCTTCAACATGGCCGTCAACAGCCCCGGCGTCGAAATCTGTGGCGCGGGAGCTGCGGCAGCAGCAGAGGTGGTTGCGGTGGCGGAAGGCACACTACCGGCGGCGGCAACATTTGGAGTAGAAGCCATATAATCGCAGTCCTTACTTTTGTGAAGAAATGGTTATTGGTGCGGGGAAATTTGTTCTTATAACTCTGGTGGAGGGTACACGGCACGAGCCGAAGTAAAAAGATTACCGAAGGCGCAAAGGCATAGTACTGTCGTTTCTTGAAAAATGCTGGCAGACGGGAAAGCCTGTCCCATTCAAATCAGCGATTTACCAGCGCTATAACGTCGCTGTCTTCTCCGCGATTAGCTTTTTGATCTTTTCGACGAATTCGGTCGCCGCCAGGTCTTCCGTCTTCTCTTTGCCACGAGTACGCACATTCACTTTGCCGGCTTCGGCTTCTTTGTCGCCGACGACGAGCAGGAACGGGACTTTTTGCATGGCGTGTTCGCGGATTTTCGCGTTCATCTTTTCGTTGCGAGAATCGACTTCGACGCGGACGCCGATTTCTTTCAGCGACGCGGCGACTTTGTTGGCGTAATCCACGTGGCGCTCGGCGATGGGGATCATGGCCACCTGAACCGGGGACAGCCAGACGGGAAATGCTCCGGCATAGTGCTCGATGAGCACTCCGAAGAAGCGCTCGACCGATCCGTAGAGAGCGCGGTGCACCATGAGCGGCTGCTTGCGGGTGCCGTCTTCGGCGACGTATTCGAGTTGGAAGCGGGCGGGCAGATTGAAATCGAACTGTACGGTCGAAAGCTGCCAGAGACGGCCGATGGCGTCCACCAGCTTGATATCGATTTTAGGGCCGTAAAATGCGGCTTCGCCGGGGATGGTCTTGTAGGGAATGTTCTTCGCTTTCAGGACTTTTTCAAGCGAACCGGTGGCGAGGTTCCACTGCTCTTCGCTGCCGACGAAACTCTTGCGGTCGTTCGGGTCCCAGGTGGAAAGCTCGACTTCGTATTTATCAAAACCAAAATCGCGGAGGACATCGATGGCGAACTCGACGCAGTTGGCAATTTCGGTTTCGATCTGGTCGGGAGTGCAGAAAATATGGGCGTCGTCCTGGGTAAAGCCACGCACACGCAGCAGGCCGTGCATCACTCCTGAGCGCTCGTAACGATAGACCGTTCCCAGTTCGCCCAACCGCACTGGTAAATCACGGTAGGACTTGAGTGAATCTTTGTAGATCAAAATATGGAACGGGCAATTCATGGGCTTCATGCGGTACTCGGCATCGTCGAGCTCCATGATGTCGAACATATTTTGCGAGTAATAGCCTTCGTGCCCTGAGGTTTGCCACAACTGGCGGCGCGCGACGTGCGGCGTATAAACCAGCGAATAGCCGCGTTTGAGATATTCGGCGCGCATCCAGTCTTCCATTTCTTTGCGGATGATGCCGCCCTTGGGATGCCAGAAAATCAGGCCGGGGCCGGCAAGTTCCTGAATGGAGAAAAGATCGAGCTGCTGGCCCAGCACGCGATGGTCGCGTTTCTTGGCTTCTTCCAGGCTGTTCAGGTAGGCATCGAGGTCTTTCTTCGAAAAGAACGAAGTTCCGTAGATGCGTTGGAGCTGGGGATTTTTTTCGTCGCCCAGCCAGTAAGCTCCGGCAATGTTGAGCAACTTGAACGCCTTAATTTTTCCAGTCGAAGGAATATGCGGCCCGCGGCAGAAATCGAGAAATTTGCCGGTTTTATAAATGGAAATCTTTTCATCGGGCTTGGTGAATTGCTCGATGAAATGGCACTTCATGAAGTCGCCGTCGTTCTTGAATTCGGCGAGTCCTTCCTCGCGCGGACGAAATTCACGCGCGTAAGGAATGTTTTGCTGGACGAGTTCCTGCATTTTGGCTTCGATTTTTTGCAGGTCTTCGGGCGTAAACGGAGTGGGACGATAGAAATCGTAGAAAAATCCGGTTTCGGTGGATGGACCGTGCCCCAGCTTGGTCTCAGGAAACAATTCGAGCACCGCAGCGGCAAGAAGGTGCGCGGACGAATGCCGGTAAACGGCAAGCGACTCGGGATCTTTCTCGGTCAGAATCCGCAGGTCGGTGTCTTTTTCGAGAGGTTTGGTGAGGTCAATGAGATCGCCGTTGGTTTTGGCGACCAGAGCAGCATCGGCCAGACGAGGGCTGATGGACTTGGCGATATCGAGCGCGGTGGTCCCCTGCGGGACTTCTTTGGTGCTTCCGTCGGGAAGCTTGATGTGAATATTGGCTGACATGAGTATTTCGAGTCTAAAGGAGGGTTTGAAGGAGGGTCAAACCCGCGACCGAACGCTCGCGTTTGTTGCCAAGTATGGCTCGCGTAGGAAAATTTCAATGACATGATTCCGCCGGCAAGTGTAGTCTTGCCGCAATGGGGCGCCTTCCGTTGCCCAGTTGGTTTCGGCACTTGCGAAAATTATTAAAAAATTTTGCGATCGAGGAGTCTCTCGATGGGCATGTCTTCGGGTCTGGGTCGAACGTTCAAACATTCAGGTGAAATTTGGCCGCATTTAGCGGTTTTGTGTCTCCTCTCTACTTTTGGGTTCTTAGGAACATTGGCGGCCCAAAGTACTCCTGGAATTAACGCAAGTGAAATCAAGATTGGGTCATGCTCGGCTCTGGATGGCCCAGCCCGTCAGCTTGGGTTGCAGATGGTTCTGGGAGCAACGGCCTATTTCAATTACATCAATGATCACGGCGGCGTGAATGGCCGCAAGCTGCACCTATCATCATTCGATGACAGTTACGATCCCGAGAAAGCCAGTGGATGTTTTGCCTCCCTCAAGAAAGAACAGGTATTTGCCGGCGGGTTCTTCGTGGGAACTCCGACAGCCGCGAAATATTTACCGCTGGCGGAGGCCGACCACGTGCCCATTGTTGGGCTGTTAACGGGCGCGCAATTTCTCTATGAGCCAGTGAAACCTGAGATTTTCAATATCCGCGCCTCTTACGAAGATGAAACCCGAGTACAGGTGGATAATCTTTGGTCTGCCGGAGTTCATAAGATTGCTGTCATCTATCAGGACGATGGATTCGGCAAAGCGATTTTGGATGGCGTGAAACTGGCGTTATCCAAACATTCGGCAGAGCTGGCCGCGACCGGTTCATTTGTGCGTAACACGCTTGATGTCGGTAAAGGAATTACTGCGGTGCGCGCGGCAAAACCGGAAGCGGTGGTACTGGCCGGGCCGTATGCGCCCGCGGCTGAAATCTTGAAACAGGCGCATGCGCAGGGTTGGAGGCCGGTGTTTTTAGCCGTTTCCTTCGTCGGGACCGAAGCCTTAATTACCGCGGCAGGCAAGGATTCCGAGGGAATGGTCATTACGCAGGTAGTACCTCCGTACGACCGGCTCGATTTGCCCACGGTAAAGCTGTATCAGGACAGCTTGACGAAGTATATGTCTGGAACACAACCCAGTTTTGTCAGTCTGGAAGCGTTCGTGGATGCAATGGTCGTTGCAGAAGGATTGAAGCGGGCTGGGGCGACTCCGACACGCGAGAAGTTCATACAAGGCATTGAATCATTGCATGACTTTGACATCGGTTTTGGTTCATCCAAGCTGGAGTTTAGCCCGCAACGCCATAAAGGATTGAGTCACGTTTATCCCACTGTGGTGCGGGGCGGAAAGCCGCAAATCTTTGAAAATTGGGCGACGGTGGTAACGCAATAGATTTTGCTTGAATTTTTAAAATGGGCAGGTGAGGACACCTGCCCCTACACAAGCATTTTTACCAGCCGACCTTTTGGCCTTTGTTTTGTTCGTCAAGCCATTTCTGTAGCGGCGCGAAGTATTCAATGATTGCGCTGCCATCAATCTGACGTTCGCCGGTTCCGGCTTCGAGGGCATCCGGCCAGGGCTTGCTCTGCCCCATCTCAAGCATTTTGTTGAATTGAGCGCCGGCTTCTTTTGATCCATAGAAAGTGCAGCGATTGAGCGGGCCGGTGTATCCGGCGGCTTTGCACATCGCACGGTAGAACTGGAACTCCAGAATGTGCGCGAGGAAATAACGGGTATAGGGCACGTTGGCGGCAACGTGATATTTTGCGCCCGGATCGAAGTCTGCTTCGGTGCGCTCAACCGGCGGGGCCACGCCTTGGTATTTCTTGCGTAATTCCCACCAAGCTTTGTTGTAGTCGGCGGGTTTGATTTCGCCGGAGAAAACCTTCCAGCGCCATTGATCAATCAGCAATCCAAAAGGAAGAAACGCGACCCGGTCCAGCGCCTGCTGCAAGAGCAGAGGAATATCGGCTTCCGGCGGTGGAACTTTGTCGAGCAGCCCAACTTTTTTCAGGTATTCGGGCGTAACGGCGAGAGCGATGGAGTCGCCGATGGCTTCGTGAAAACCATCGTTCGCCCCGTTCTCAAACAAAAATGGCTGACTCTTGTAAGCACGCTGGTAGAAGTTGTGGCCCAGTTCGTGATGGACAGTGATGAAATCTTCATCGCGCACGAGAATGCACATTTTGATGCGAAGGTCATCCTGATTATCAATGTCCCATGCGCTGGCGTGGCAAACGACATCACGGTCGGCGGGCTTAGTAAATAACGACCGTTCCCAGAACGTTTTGGGCAATGGAGCAAAACCCATCGAAGTGAAGAAGCCTTCGCCGTATTTCACCATTCCTTTGGCATCGAGATTTTTCTCTTTCAGCAATTCCGTCAGGTCGTAGCCGCGACTATTTTCCGGCAGGCCGAGAATGGGGAAGATGTGCGTCCAGTCTTGCGCCCAGATGTTGCCGAGAAGGTCAGCGGGAATGGGGCCATCGGGCGGAACGACGTTCGGGCCGTATTTCTTGACAAGCTGAGCGCGAACATAGGTGTGCAGCGAGAGATACAGAGGACGAACTTGATTCCACAGGCGCTCGAGATCGGCACTGAAAGCATCGGGCGGCATGTCGTAACCCGAGCGCCACAGAGCGCCGGTGTCTTTGAATCCCATTTCGCGCGCGCCTTGGTTGGAGAGCTCCACAAAGCGAGCGAAGCGGTCGCGCATGGGAGGGCCGATGGTATGCCAGCCCTTCCAGAGGTCGAGCAACTCCTGTGGATCGCGGCTTTCGGCCATTTTGGTTTCGACGGAGCTGATGTCGAGGCATTCGCCGGATGCCTTGCAGTACTTGCCTTTGCCGTAATCGGCATCAAGCGAAGCGGCGATCTTCGTCATTTCTTTTCGCAACACTGGATCTTTGGGCGTCGGCGCGGTCAGCGATAAGCGCAATAATAAGAACTTGCGCGCGAGATCAGGCGGCATCTTCAGCCCGTCGAAGCGCTTGGCCTGCTCGACGAGTTCGGTGGTCGCGGCTGAAATTTCGTCGTTGGCGTCGGCGGAAATCGCCTCGGTATCGTCGGTGATGAAGTTTTCCTGCACCCATCCGGCGCGGTTGCCTTTGACGCTGAGTTCGCTGAGACGGGCTTCAGCGTTTTTCATGAACTCCTGCGCGTCGGCAAGAGTCGGTTTTGAATTTTGCGCTTGTGAAATCGCGGAAAGAACAATAACTGCAAGAACAGCGGCTAGTCGTCGCATGAAAATCTCCCGCCGAGGATTATCTATGAGAAGACGGAAATTGTGTAGGGCGGGTCTTAGATTCGACAGGTGAGGACGCCTGCCACTACGTTTTCATTTCTTTCGTTCGGAGTAATAAAGCTCTTTCATCGCGGCTTTCACTTTGGCGGAAAGGCTTTCCATATCGCGCAACGTAAGACCCTCAGTGGATATTGGCGCGCCTACGCGCATTTCCAAAGGCCGTGATTTGATGTGGTAGGTATTCATGGGCAATAACTCATAAGTTCCAACGAGGGCCACCGGAACGACATCCACTTGCGCTTTGATGGCAAGAAAAAATGCTCCCGCCATGAAGGGTTTTATGTCGCCATCCGGTGTGCGGCCGCCTTCGGGAAAAATCACAAACGGCATGCCATGCTTGAGACTCTTAAGAGCGTAGCGCACGCTGCTGATGGAGCGCGCAGAGTTTTGCTGATCAATGCAGATTTGCCCGGAGCGCTTTAAATGCCAGCCCACAATCGGGTACGCAAGCAATTCTTTCTTGAAGGCAATACGAAATTGAAACGGCAGATAGACGTATAAAACAGGAATGTCGAGCGCCGAGGCGTGATTCACGGCATAGACGTGCGGCTTGGTCGTGTCAATTTTGTCGAGGCCAGTAACCATAGTCGGCGACTGAATCGTCTTCATGATCAGCCACGACCAGAAGCGCGCAAAGTTGTGCAAAATGCGTTCTTTTTCGCCGAAAAGCGAAACAGGGATAGCGAGAACGCCAAGAACTACAGTGAATGCCCAAATGATGGGATCGAAAATTAAAAATGAGCGCAAGAGGCTGAGAAAGCCGTAATGCCGCTCCGTCACGGTTTTTGGCGCGCTTTGAATTTCGTCCGTTAATGTGCGGTCGGTCGGCAATGGTTATCAGATGCGGACATCAAGCAACCGCATCGCTTCTCCCACAATGTAGATGGAGCCGGCTATGACGACGATTCCTTTTTCGCCGGCGGCAATTTTGGCTTTATGGAGCGCAGATGCGACATCGGGCGCTTCCTCGATGTCCGCTGCAATGCGGCTCGCGGCCTGCTTGATCTCCTCCGGTGACGCTGCTCTAGGATTCTCAGCACGTGTGGCGATCACCTGGTCCACCAAAGGAAATAAGATTTCGGAGATTTCCCGAACAGCTTTGTCCCGCATCACGCCAAAAACCAGAATCAAAGGCCGGCCCTCGTAGCGGGCGGATAATGCTGAGCGTAACGCCCACGCTCCGGCAGGGTTGTGGGCAGCGTCGAAGACATATTCCGGTTCACTCTTTGAAGCAGCAATGTTTGAAGCAGAAACGTTGGCAGCGGGAAGCACATGAAACCTGCCCGGCCAGCGAGTCTGGCGAACGCCGCGCTCGATGGCTTCCGGCGTAATCGCGAATCCCTGTTTGCGAAGTTCGTCCGCTGCGGCAATTGCCAGTGCGACATTGCGTAATTGATGGCGGCCGATGAGCGGCGTTTCGACCAGGATTTCTTTCCCCATGACTTGCAAGGGATAGCGGGAAATTGGATGACCTGTGCTATCCACCGCCTCATAACTTGCGCTTGCTGGTGAAACCGGCGGGACAAAGGGAACGGCGTTAACCCCGTTGGCTTTTAATTCCAGAACTGTATTGCCGATAACGTCATTTGCTTCCGGTTGCTGCGGCAGCGTCACAACTACTCCACCGGGGCGGATAATTCCGGCCTTCTCGCGCGCAATCTCCGTAAGTGTGTTCCCTAAAAATTGCTGGTGGTCGAACGAAATATCAGTGATGACGCTTACCCGCGGTTCGACCACGTTAGTGGCGTCGAGACGGCCACCCATGCCAACCTCAAGCACAGCGATTTCGACTTTATTTTGCGCAAAATGCTCGAAGGCGATGGCCGTCATCATCTCGAAAAAACTGGGATGCCAGGGCAATTCGCCGTCGCTGACTAAACGCTCGGCGGCACGCTCCACCACATCGTGCAACAACGCAAATTCGCCATCGGTGATGGCATCGCCGTTGATGCGTATGCGCTCATTGAGACGAATGAGATGAGGAGAAGTATAGAGTCCGGTGCGCAAGCCGGAAGCTTGCAGGATTGACGCAAGCGTGGCGGCGGTCGAACCTTTGCCATTGGTTCCGGCAATGAGAACGGCGGGGAATTTCTTTTCTGGATTACCAAGCCCTGCCAGCAGAGCGCGCATGTGCGCCAAATCGAACTTCTGCGAGGGCGTGTTGGCCAATTCATGGCCCAGCGCGTACATGTTCGCGACCGCGGTTTCGTAGGACATCAATGTAGTAAGACTACCAGTTTTAGCGGGATTTTCTGGAGATTGACGCGTCAGAATGCAGCGAATAAAGGCTGAATGGAGTATTCAACAACCAGATGGATCAGGCGGCCTTTTGCGCCATGAAAGACAGCGCGCGGTCAATGTAGCTTTTCAGTTCTTTTCGCGGAACGACGGCGTCGAGCATGCCGTGTTCGAGAAGAAACTCACTGCGCTGGAAACCTTGCGGTAGTTTTTGCCGGATGGTTTGTTCGATAACGCGGGGGCCGGCAAATCCGATAAGCGCCCCCGGCTCAGCGATGTTCAAGTCGCCGAGCATGGCAAAAGAAGCGGTCACGCCGCCTGTCGTGGGATCCGTAAGAAGAGAAATGTAGGGAACTTTTGCTTCATCCAGTCGCGCCAGCGCAGCTGAAATTTTGGCGAGTTGCATCAAGCTGATGACGCCTTCCATCATGCGCGCGCCACCAGAAGCGGAGACAATAATCAGCGGGACTTTTTGCGCAGCGGCATGCTCGACCGCGCGGGCGATTTCTTCTCCAACGACCGCTCCCATGCTTCCGCCGATGAATGCATACTCCATCGAGCTGACAATGACCGGACGCCCGTTTAATTTGCCTTTGGCGTTGATGACCGCATCTTTTAATCCTGTGTCGGATTGCGCCTGCTTCAAGCGGGATGAGTAGGCTTTCAGATCCACAAACTTCAACGGATCGGTGGAAACCAGGTTGGCATCGAAAGTTTCGTATTGACCATCATCGAGGAGCTGAGCCAGGCGGGTGCGGGCATCAATGCGGAAGTGCTTGTCGCACTTGGGGCAGACGTTCAGATTCTCTTCAATGTCTTTTTTCCAGATGATCTGGCGGCAGCTCTCGCACTTAATCCACAAACCTTCGGTGCGGACATTCTTTTCGCCCGAAGTATCCAGCTCGCCGGATTGTCTTTTGAACCAGGTCATCAGTATTCGATTCCTCGTTGCGCCATCACGCCTTTTTCGTAGGCGTGCTTCACCTGCCGCATTTCGGTTACGGTATCGGCCAGTTCGACAATTGTCGGATGCGCATTGCGTCCCGTCAAGATGACATGCACCATTTCCGGCTTCTTTTTCAGGCTTTCGGCAACTTTTTCCGGGTCGAGCATCTTGTAACTGATAGCGTAATTAATCTCATCGAGCACGACTAAATCCCACTCGCCGGATTGAATCGCCATCTCAGCCTCGGCCCAGGCTTCCTCAACCATCCGAACATCTTCGGTATCAGGCTTTTCACCGCCGACCTTCACAAAGCCACGCCCCATCTGCTTCATGATGAACTTGTCGCCAAACGCTTTCACAGCATCAAGTTCGCCATAATGCCATGAGCCTTTGAGAAATTGCAGCATGAGCACTTTCATCCCCTGACCCACAGCGCGCAAAGCCGTTCCCATGGCGGCCGTGGTCTTACCCTTGCCGGGGCCGGTGTTGACGATGATCAATCCTCGGCGAACGTCTGACATGAGCGGATTCTAGATTGTAGCTGCTTTCGGCGAATGCTGCGCCGTGCCGACTATTTATTTGGGAGGAATCGGCTGAGGCCGTAGCAATTTAGCCTCGCCGTTGGGACGGTTCTCGTCGTCTAGCAAGGGAGCAGCAATTCGCAGAGCTTCGACTTCCGCTCTTACACGGACTATCTGTTCTTCTTTGTCGTGGATCACATCAGAAATATTTTTCATGGGACTTGCATCTTAATTTAATCCTGTAAGGCGACGAGAAAAAGTCACGAAGGTGCCGGAGGTGGTTCCGCTAATGCCCAAGATGGTAAGGATGGCCTTTCAGAATCGTAAAGGCGCGATAAAGCTGTTCCAGCAAAACCACGCGGGCGAGCTCGTGGGCGAGCGTCATTTTTCCAAGCGAGAGGACGAGCGTGGCGGATTTGTGCGCTTCTTCAGAAAATCCGTCTGCGCCGCCTATGGCGAACAAGAGCGGCAACGGGTTGCGATCCTGATATTTGCCCAGCCATTTCGCCAGTTCCTCGGAGGAGAGCTGCTTCCCGCGACTGTCGAGCAGAATCAAGGAATGTTTGGCTGGACGCGTCTCGCGCGCGAGTTTGAGCAGCGCCGCTTCGTCCTTAAGGGAGATGCCTTCGACTTCGGCGTAGTGTTTTAGTCTTTTTAAATACTCGTCTGTCAGCGACTGGATTGCCGGCTCTTTGGTTTTGCCAATCCATGCCACTTTGAGTTTCATGGTTCAGTATGTCCCAGAAGCAAGCACGACGCTCGCGCCAAACTCGATTTGATCCCCGCGCACATAGCGTTGAATTTCACGCAACGCTTCAGTATTTATTGCCGGCCATTTTTCAGCGGGAACTGTTTCCAGGGCGGCCAGAAATGGAGTGGCGACAGATTTACATTGTTCCCAGACTTCTTCGGGAGTGCCCGGCCAGGTCCAGGGCACAGTGCGGGTTTCTTCTTCGACGTTTTGAAATCCGGCCCGGGTGAGCGCAGCGGTCAGGCTGCCCGGTTCGGCAAATTTAAAGGGATTCGGACCGCCGGGTTGCAGCAATGGGCCACCTATATATTTTCCAACCACGCCCATCGTACTCGCCCAATAAGGTTGGCCGGGCGATCCCCAAGCTAGAAAACAGGCGCGCGCGCCAGGTTTCAAAACACGCCGAGACTCTGTGAGGGCCTCATCCTTAAAAAACATCACTCCGAATCGGCTGGTCACAAGGTCGAAAGATTTGTCCGCAAAAGGGAGTTGGTTCGCGTCCGCTTGTTTGACTGAGAAGTTTTTCAGGTCGCGCTGTGTAGCGCGCTCGGAGGCGATTTTCAACAAGTCAGCGCTAAGGTCGAGCGCAGTAACGTGGCCCTCCGGACCAACCACCGATGCAAGCGTGATTGCGGGCTCGCCAGTCCCGCTGGCAAGGTCGAGGACATTCATTCCCGCGCGAGGTTGTGCATATTCGACAAGCGTGTTGGTTACATCGCGGCCCATCGCCGCAGATTTCGCTTTCCATTTTTCGGAAGCAACCAGGCGAAAGGATGATCCCCACGAAGGAGAGGCGGGAGAATTCATGGCGCTATGCTGTTAGCTTGGATTTTTTACGGACAGTCTTTTTTGCCGCCGTGCGAACAGTGGAACTCTTTGCCTTTGGCTTCGGGGCAGCCATTTCTACAGCATCGAGGCGCTTCGCCGACTTCCACAGCCGCTCGAGATCGTAGAACTTGCGGGCTTTTTCAGCGAAGACATGGACCACGAAATCTACGTAGTCGAGCAGAATCCATTCGGCCTGCTTGTAGCCTTCGATCTGATTAGGGTAAAGACCGAGCTTTTTCTTCAGGCGAAGCTCCACCTCGTCGGAGATCGCTTGCACCTGCCGGGGATTGGTGCCGCTGCACACCACGAAATAATCGGTAAAAGCGCCGGAATTTTTCTCCAGTTCAAGAATCGTAAGTTCTTCCGCTTTTTTTTCCTGACAGGCTTGGATGGCTTCGGCGACTTGTTTTTTGAGATCGTTTTTCTTCATACGTGGAATTTCGT